>DPWF01000343.1:0-8174 GCA_003526435.1 Chitinophagaceae bacterium
CACAAATTAGTTGGACCCATCATTTATTAATCCTCTCCAAAACCAGAACCATTGAAGAAAAATTATTCTATATACATGCCTGCATCAATGAACATTGGTCTAAACGGGAACTGGAACGCCAACTCAATTCGGCTGTTTTTGAGAGAACGGTACTGGCCAACAAGAAAGTGCCGGCATTAATGAAACAATTGCCCCAAAATCTTTTTAAAGACCCTTATGTATTCGAGTTCCTCGATTTACCTGACGGACACTCAGAAACTGACCTTGAAAAAGCATTGATCCTCAACCTGCAAAAAATCATCCTTGAAATAGGCAAAGGTTTTACTTACATGGGTCATCAATATCGCCTGCAGGTGGGTAACAAGGATTATTATACCGACCTGCTTTTTTATCAACGCGATCTGCAATGCCTTGTTTTATTTGAGCTGAAAATCCAGGAATTTGAACCCGAGTTTTTAGGTAAACTCAATTTTTACCTGGAAGCTCTTGACAGAGATGTTAAGCGACCTTTTGAGCATAACAGTATCGGTATTTTACTTTGCAAAGGAAAAGATGCGGCAGTGGTTGAATATGCCATGGCCCGTACTACTTCACCGGCTATAATTGCTGATTACGAAACAAAGCTGATACCCAAAAAATTGCTGGTCAATAAACTAAACCAATTGGTTGAACAGCTTTCAAAAGATGGCAACAACTGATAAACAATACATCTGTACAAATATTGAAGTACTAAAAAAGCCCTATCAATCTTCCGGACGCTATACTAAGACTGTATATAACTCTGCAACTGATTAATCGTTTCCGCCTGTGTAAGAATGGTTTCTGTTACCAGGTCGTTGATGGAGATAATACCTACCAGTTGTTCATCTTCTATCACCGGTAAATAGCGAAGGCGGTGTGAGGTCATTAACTGCATGCAGGCATCTACACTGTCGTTCACTCCTACATAGGGAAAATCAGTTGTCATAATATCTCCTACCGGTGTATCACTTGAGTGACGTCCTTTGAGAATTACTTTTCGTGAATAATCCCTTTCGGTCATAATACCTGCGAATTTTTCGTCTTTCATAACTACTACCGAACCTATATTCTGTTCAGACATAATACGCAGTGCATCAATCACTGTCATTTGGGGTGGCACAATGGTTACGCGGTTTCCTTTTCGCTGGAGAACATTACTAACTTTTCGCATGGCAGGTGTTTTACACCCTTAATATAACGGATTGATCTGACATTTGCAAGTCGGGAGGATAACAAAAGAACAGAGGAACAGAGAAATGTCCAATATCCAAATAGTGTTCACTTGGATATTGGACATTTCTCTGTTCCTCTGTTTCTCTGTTTTCTTAATCGACTTTAAGCGCTTTGTCGATCAAAAACACCAGATTGGCTCTGTGTGCCTTTGTTTCTTCGTTGGTTGAAACAGCAGCAGCCAGTTTGGTACGCAGCTTGCGTAAAGAATATAAAATAGCTGCTTTCGATACATCATCTACAGGCGACTGAGGTATCATCAGGTTAGCAGTTCCTCTTACAAAAGAAGTCTGCAGGTACTGACGGTATACATTTACATTACCATTGATGTCTGCATCAAAAATACCTTTTACCAGGTCGTTCATTACATCGGCCACGCTATACTGGTTACCATACAAACGTGTATTGTTGATACGCTGTAAGGTTGACGGGTTCAGGATATGTGCCAGTGTACCTCCTACCTGAATGGCAGTGATGTTGTTGGTTACTTTATAATCTTCACCATTATTGGGCTGGTTAAAACCACGGCGCTGTAATTGCAGGTAAGGGAACACCTGTGCATCTGCATCAAATGCATTGGGTGCAAACACATATTTATTCAGCACTTCCATGGCTTTTTTCTGTGTGGCCAATGGTGTTGGTGTATAAGGCTTATTGCCTGAATTCTGTTCAGGGAAACTTCTGTCGATATATACACCACCTACATAGCGGCTCACGGCATTGATCATGCTGTTACGCTGTCCGAGTAAAGTACCATAACGTGTACGCAGTTCTGCATAAGACTGTCCGGGTTTACTGTATTTCTGTACCAGTTTGCCCATGAGGTTATTCACCAGTTTGAAACGTTCTTCTGCATAACCAATGGCATCGCTGGTAAGATCATTTACGTTTACACGTGGATCCATGGCTTTACCAGGCGCACGCATATCATCGCCATCATTACCAAATGCCAGTTTAGGATCGGTACTGCGTGATAATATTTTTGTGATGCCAGCTTCTTCACCTGCAGCAGAGAATGGTGTATAACCAAACTCAATGGCCCATAAATCGTAAGGACCTGCTTTGGTGGTATAATAATCACCCTGCTTACTTCTGTCTAATGAAACGTTGATGGCCGGATAATCCATTACAGAACCAATCAAACCAATCTGACGTGTAATAGATGTGTTGTTGATATCGGCGGGTGATAACATCTGGCTGGCTTTCATGTTGTGATTGAGCCCCAGTGTATGTCCCATTTCATGCATGATGAGATAGATCAGGAACTGCTTATGCATTTCTTTGATCTCAGCTTCCGGTGCATCCATTGCCTGTAAGGTAGTTTGACCGGTCATGAACTGGGCTTTCAATTCACCTGCCAGTGTACAGGTTGCATGATTGTTCATGTTTAAACCGGGCTGACGCAGGAATGACTCCATTGATGGACCATTGTACAATTCATCTGAAATAGGTGTTGCACTACCAGAGAACCATTCTACTGTAATATCAGCACCCAGAATTTGTCCGGTACGTGGATTTACAAAGCTGGGTCCGATGGCTCCATAAGGTGGTTGTGCAGAAGATACCCAGCGAATTACATTGTAACGGATGTCGGCTGGATCCCATGTGGCATCATCGGGCATGATTTTCATTTGTACCGCATTTTTAAATCCGGCTTTTTCAAATGCTTCATTCCATTTCAAACCTGCTTCCATGATGGTCTGACGGTATTCTATCGGAGTGGTATTTTCAATCCAGTACACCAGTGGTTCAACAGGCTCACTAAGAGCGGCAGAAGGGTCTTTCTTTACCAGTCCCCATCTGTTGATCATGTCTTTAAAAGGTGTTGGGCTGATACTGGTCTGATCATTACGCTGCTGTGTAAAATAACCCACACGTGGATCATCTCTTCTCGCACGGAAATCATTCTTTGGTATTTCAATAAAGCTATGCTGCATACGTACGCGTACATAACGTGCATCTGTAATATCTGGCCCGGTAGCTGCAATGGTACTTGGATTATCGTATGAAAGATCCACCACTACATCTGTATTGTTGGGGAATGAGCGGATATTGGCATACTTTGATTTGGTAGGGTTCAATCCACCCAGGTTAAAAGTGAAAGGCGTTGCCTGACCGGGTGCGAAAATGGGTTTTACAGGATCCATTTTCTCACTCAGGAAAAGTTGGTCTACACTTACCAGGTAACCCAATGAATCTTCGATACTGAACTTATCGTTGTAAAAAACCGCCTCGGGTTTATCTACATCTTCGGTTTTACTTACAGGGTTTGATTTGTCGTAAAAGAATCCTGTATTTACCACCAGGAATTCAATTTTATCGTATGCTTTACGCATGGTGAACACACCGGTATTTCTGTGCATACTCTGGTGCAGGAACAGAGATGTGGGGCCGTTGATGGAGAAGCTCTGGTAAATGAACTCCTTATTCAACTGGTCTTTTCTCACGTACATCTGAACACTTCCTGTTACAGTATCCTGGTAGAGGGTGAACAGACCATCAATTTTCTTGTTGCCTTTTGTTCTGTCGGCAACAGATGGCTTTTTGGGTGGTGCCGCCGGTTTTGAAGTATCGCCCGGGGGTCTGGCTCCTGTTGGAACCGCTGTGGGTGTTTGCGCATTGGC
This sequence comes from Chitinophagaceae bacterium, assembly GCA_003526435.1. GTDB lineage: Bacteria > Bacteroidota > Bacteroidia > Chitinophagales > Chitinophagaceae > Sediminibacterium. The sequence continues at coordinate 3,876 of DPWF01000343.1, forward strand.
ATGTAACCCTAGTATTCCAGCACATATCAATGTGGCTATCAAAGGTCTTCTCATAGCGTGTGTTTTAGTTCGCTTCAAAATAATCAAACCAGTCGAAAAATTACCATTGGTTAGGATAAGTGGCAAAATTTAACAATAAGAGTAGGAAAAGAAGTTTAGGGTTCGCAGGTCAACTCTGGAAACAAAGTAAATAATCGGTCCTACTCAAAGCAACAATGGTATAGTTGACATCACGATTATTAATCACTTCTCAGTTTGTCCTGTGAGCCAGCCATTCCTCACTTTTACAGCAGTTGCATTGGCCGATGTATCAATCGTTAAAGCATAGGATCGCTCTTCTTTTTCTGTGAGTTTGAATGTCAGCATCACAGTTTCATTCCCTGTTATTACCTGCATACGCATTTCATCACCTGTTTTCATTCCGGCTACTGCTTTGGTATAATCAGCGGCTGTTTTTACCGGTTGGTTATTTACAGAAAGCACCTTTGCCTGTCGTCTCAAACCTGCATTCCAGGCAGGCGATTGCCAGTCTGCTGCATTTACAACAACCGTATCTCTTCTGTCGGTCACAAATACACCAGCATAAGCCGGAATCATTTTAGGCGTCTGATCTACCAGTAATCCTGCATAGGCGAAATAACGGTTATAATCCAGTGGTTTCAGCGTATAGATGTAGTCAAAAAAATCATCCATCTTTTCACCACATACTGTTTCAATTTCTTTTTTCAGTTCTGCTTCTGTAAAACCACGTCCTTTCTTTTTGTAATACTCATAGTACAGTTTACGCATTACATCATCCAATGAACGTTTGTTGCCTGTTGTGTACCTGATCCTGAAATCGAGCATTACACCCACCACTGGGCCTTTATCGTAATAAGAAATGGTTTTGTTTACTTCATCACCTGTTCTGCCAAAGGGGCCATCGGACCATGTTTCATAACTGGATGCTGCCAATGTCTGAAACAGTCTTCCCGGTTTTGCTTCGTATGATGCTACCTGTTGCTGAACCGTGGCCAGTGCTTCTTCGTCGGTTTTCAATCCTGCCCTTTTGAGAATCAGGTTTTCATAATATACGTTCAACCCTTCCGATACCCATAAAGAATTGGTGCGGCTTCCTTTGTTATAATCAAAGGGGCCCAGTTCAATGGGTCTTATTCTTTTTACATTATAATGATGAAAGTATTCATGTGCCAGAAAATGATACATGCGGTTACGTGCCGCCCTGTTGGTCGACAGTCCCTGCCCGCTAAAAGAAATGGATGTGGAGTTAAGGTGTTCAATTCCGCCGCCACCCGGGCCGATAGCAAGAAAACTATAATGTTCATAAGGTATATCACCGATAATACCCGATGCCGTACTAACAATTTTCTGAAGGTCGTTCATAAAAGTGGTGCGATCGAATTCACCGGGTTTGTACGCTACAAAATAATGGGGCTTATTATTTACTGTAAACGATGGCAGGTCTTCTAACTTACTTCCCAGGAGAAAAGGACTATCGTAAAGAATATCGAAATCGGGTGAGCGATAAGTATAGGATTCTCCTTTTACAAGATCAAGACCCGTTGCTATCCGGTTCCAGTTGGTATGGGGTTGTATACGGATAACAGATGAATAGGCAAGCCCACCTACCGGGTATAAAAATATGCCGGCGGGTGACAGGTATGCGAATTCTTCATCAACATAATTGGATGCTACAAAACGTCTGTTACCAAAAATGCGATAACTCACGGTGAAGGGTTGCCCGTCGCTGTTGATGGCCCAACGATTGGGCGTTTGCTGTTTCCAGACCAGTGTATCGCCCTTTGCATTTCTTACTTTGAAATCTTTCAGGTCTTTTGAGAAATACATTAATTGGTAATAGCCGGTTGTCCAGTTAGGCAATTCAAATTCGACTGCCTTTTTTCCTTTGGGGTCATACTTCATTTCTACTCCTACAAAATGTTCAGCGGCCTGCGGAAAAGACAAGGTAAAATGAATGGATGGCGTTTGCGCGGTTACCAGCACACTTACAGATAAACTTAATAATAACAGGAAGCATTTACCAAAAAGGTATTTAGATGTATGTGATTGCATAAAAGGGCTTTTAACCCTTACAAATTATAGCTTAGTGCCGGGATAATTGTGTCATGAATTAACCGGAACTTCTTGCATTTTAGCTATGATTTGCCCCTGCAATCGTTTTGGCGGCTAAAAAACCACTGGTCCATGCATTTTGAAAGTTGAAGCCACCAGTAATACCATCAATATCCATGACTTCTCCTGCAAAAAACAAACCTTCCATTTTTTTACTTTGCATGGTATTGGGATCGATCTCCGATAATTTTATACCCCCACAGGTTACAAACTCTTCTTTGAAAGTTGTTTTCCCTTTTACCTGGCATTCATGTGTGGTAAGCATTTGTATCAGTTTATTCTGCAGCCTGGAGGGAAGATCGGCCCAGCGCATTTCTGTCTGGATGTCACATGCTTCCAACAGGTACAACCACAAACGATGGGGTAACAGAAAGGGATTTTTATTCCCGATTTTTTGCGATGCGTTGCTCTCTCTTATTTCCTGCCAGCGTTCACGTAACTGGTTTTCTGTTTCTGTTCCTAACCAGTTTACCAGTATGGTGAAAGCATATTGCTGTTCTGCAAGTACCCTTGCTCCCCAGGCTGAAAGCCTGAGTATAGCAGGACCACTCATACCCCAGTGGGTTATTAATAAAGCTGCTGTTTCCGACAGCCTGGTGCCGGTTATTTTTACCGTTGCATTTGGTACACTTACACCCATCAGCGAAGTAATCGGGTTTCCGGGCATATTAAATGTAAACAGTGAGGGAACAGGTTCTTCAATGGTATGTCCGGTTTGTTTCAGCCAATCAAACATGGCAGACTTCGGATAACCTCCTGTTGCTATGCAGATATAATCAGCCGTTATTGTTGTGTTATCAGATAAAGAAACAATAAATGCTGCTCCGTTTTTTTCAATTGTCTTTACTTCTTTGTTGAGTTGTACTGCTACCCGGTATTTATCAGCTTCCTTCAGTAAGCAATCAATAATGGTTTGTGAATCATCTGTTGTGGGAAACATTCTTCCGTCTGCTTCTGTCTTTAATACAACGCCTCTTTCTGCAAACCATGTAATGGTATCGTTTGTATTAAACCAGTGAAAAGATTTTTTCAGGAAATTTTGTCCGCGCGGGTATCGTTTGGCTAATTCAGGAATTTCAAAACAGGCATGTGTGGTATTACATCTTCCTCCGCCACTCACTTTTACTTTTGATAATAACTTGCCGGTCTTCTCCAACAATATCACTTTCAACTGAGGATTCATTCTCGCTGCATTCACGGCACAGAAAAAGCCGGCTGCTCCTCCTCCAATCACAATGAGTTTTTGTTGCATATCCTGATAAACAAAAGACCTTCATAAAAGGTCTTTTATATTTCATTCATTAAATCAGGCGTAATAACCTGTATTCAAATTAGTATTCGCTTTTTCAGCGGCTTCAATAATACTGTAGTCCGACAGTATCAATGCCTGTCCGCGTTTGATACATACATCATGTTCAAAATGACAGGACACTTTTCCATCCTGGGTACGGATGGTCCATCCATCATCTTCGGTGTACACATCTTTTGTTCCTAAATTAATCATAGGTTCAATAGCAAGTACCAGGTTTTCTTTCATCTTTGGTCCATTACCTCTCTTGCCATAATTAGGTACCTGTGGATCTTCGTGCAGGCTTCGACCTAAACCATGACCTACCAGTTCTCTTACCACACCATAACCATACTTTTTTTCAGCATGTTCCTGTATGGCAAATGAAATATCCCCTACCCTGTTATTGACGGTTGCTTTTTCAATGCCTTTGTAAAGTGATTCCTTGGTTACTTTTACCAACTGCATAATTTCTGGTGCCACTTCTCCCAAAATAAAAGTGTAGGCATGATCTCCATGCCATCCATTGAGAATGACTCCCATATCAATTGTTACAATATCACCATCCTGTAATGGAACATCATTGGGAAACCCATGTACTACCACATCATTTACAGATGCGCAAACAGCAAAGGGGTAACCCCGGTAGTTATAAAAAGAGGGTACTGCTTTGTGATCTTTTACAAAATCACCACAAAGTGTATCAATCTGCATGGTAGTCATACCAGGTTTCAACACTTTGGCCACTTCTGTCAATGTTTTACTGACAAGTACAGCGGCTTCTTTCATCATTGCAACTTCTGCTTCTGTTTTATAAATGATCATATTAATTCGTCTCGACATGGTAAAAAAAACAAACCTGTCATCCGCTTAAAGCG
>DPWF01000343.1:8210-9926 GCA_003526435.1 Chitinophagaceae bacterium
CTAGATCGTTGTAGTTGATACAGTTTGTCTGCCCTGTACACGGCCACTTTTCATTAATCCATCGTATTGACGCATTAACAAATAGGTTTCAATTTGCTGCAGTGTATCGAGTACCACACCCACCATAATCAGTAATGATGTACCACCAAAGAAGGTGCTGAATCCTTGTGTTACACCCAAACGCTGGGCAAAACCGGGCATAATACCCACCAGTGCCAGGAAAATAGCACCTGGTAAAGTGATTTTATCCATTACAGATCCGATATAATCGGCAGTAGGTTGACCAGGTTTTACGCCGGGGATGAAACCATTATTACGTTTCAGGTCTTCTGCAATTTGCTTGGGATTAAAGATCAAAGCAGTGTAAAGGAAAGTAAATCCTATTACCATTACAGAGTATACCACCATATACCATGTATTGCTGTGGTCATTGAATATTTTCACAATACCCTGAGCAGAATCTAAATTGGTGAATGATACCAGTGTTGGCAGGAACATGATCGCCTGGGCGAAGATGATCGGCATAACACCAGCGCTGTTCACTTTAATTGGGAGGAACTGGCGTGCACCACCGAACTGGCGGTTACCAATGATTTGTTTTGCATAGTTGACAGGTATTTTACGAACCCCCTGTACCAATACAATCAATCCGAGGATGACCGCAATCAATATAGCAATCTCAATCAGGAAGATTAATAAACCACCACCGGCTCTTTCACCTTTGGCACTGAATTCCTGGATTAATGATTGAGGTAAACGGGCAAGGATACCTACCATGATAATGATTGAAGTACCATTACCCAAACCTTTATCCTGAATCTTTTCTCCTAACCACATTACAAACATGGTACCTGCAGTTAAGGTAATTACTGTAGAGAACCAGAAGTAAGGCGCATATGCAGGAATGATGGCTTCAGCATAACCCGGACTGTTCAGGTAAGCTACATAAGCTCCGGCCTGAAAGGCTGTTACAATAACAGTCAGGTAACGTGTCCACTGATTGATTTTTTTGCGGCCGCTGTCTCCTTCTTTCTGTACTTTCTGTAATTGAGGTACCAGGATGGTCATCAATTGCATAAAGATAGATGCAGAGATATAGGGCATGATACCCAGTGCCAGTATGGATGCCTGTGAAAAGGCTCCGCCGGCAAACATATCGAAGATACCGAGCAGGCCACCATTGCTTTGTGCTGATGCCTGGGCAGCTTCTATTTTAGCAGGATCGATACCAGGTAAAACAATCTGGGTACCGATACGATAAGTAAGAACCAGTGCAAGTGTTACAATAATCTTGTTACGAAGCTCCTCTATCGTCCAAATATTCCTTAGTGTCTGAACTAATTTTTTCACTTGAATGCAATTGTAAGCGTTAATAGTCTTAAACCAAAAAAAGACGCACTTTGTGCGTCTGGCAAGTTACGATAAAATTACTTGATAATTTCAACGCTACCACCTGCAGCTTCGATAGCAGATTTTGCTTTTTCGCTGGCTGCATTCACTTTGAAACTTACTTTGGTTTTCAGTTCTCCGTTGGCCAATACTTTTACTTTATCGGTACGGCTGATCAAACCATTGATGTAGAGGTTTTCGAGGCTGAACTCAGTGAAACCATATTTTTCAACCAGTTGCTCGATCTGGCCAAGGTTAAATACAACAAACTCAATACGGTTGTTATTTTTAAACCCACGTTTTGGAACACGACGCTGAATAGGCATC
>DPWF01000385.1 GCA_003526435.1 Chitinophagaceae bacterium
GTGTGGAAGTAGCTGCACCGGGTATGGCTTTACTGGGTGAAGCCATTGTAGCCCCCAAAGAAATCATGAAATATTTTGGAACAGACTTATATACTGCCAGAGAATGTGATGTAGCCTATAATGCCACTCAAATGGCTGTACAATGGGATGCACTGGCTACAGGTGATACCCGTATTATGCTGGCTGTTCAACAGGATTTACTACAAAAACCCTTCGGCTGCACCTGGATCAGTTATACCCGCTGTCATGATGATATTGGCCTGGGGTATGATGACAGCATGATTGCTGCCGCCGGTTTTAATGCTTATGAGCATCGTAAGTTTTTAAAAGAATATTATTCAGGTGTACATCCTTCTTCAACAGCATCGGGTGCCTTGTTTTCGGTAAATCCTAAAACACAGGATGCGCGTATCAGTGGCTCACTGGCTTCTTTGTGTGGATTGGAGAAAGCCCTGGCTGCCAATGATGAAAAAGCAATGGATACCGCAGCAAAAAAAATACTACTGATGCAGGCGCAGAGTATTTTCATAGGTGGCATACCCATGCTGTTCTATGGCGATGAAGCAGCTTATACCAATGATTACAGTTATTTAGATGATGAGGGCAAAAGTTATGATAACCGCTGGATGCACCGCCCTGTTATTGACTGGAAGAAGAATGAAAAAACCAAACAACCCGGCACCATAGAGCACCGTATTTTCAGTGGCACCCAACGTTTATTACAACTACGCAAACAATTAGCTGTAACCGGCGACTATAAAAACATCCGTTGGATTACACCACACAATATTCATGTGGCAGGTTTTATAAGGTCGATGGATGATGCACACCTCTATTGCCTGTTCAATTACAGCGATAAAACAGCTTATCTTACCTGGTATGCATTTAAAGAGCAGGGTTACGGGATCATCAATCTATACGACCACTGGAATGAAGAACGGTTAAGCGTTGGTTCCGATCATGAATACCTGATCATTGAACCCTATTCTTTCTGTGTGTTGGAAGGGGTTAGGAGTTAGGGATTAGGTGGAAGGAACTTATAAATAAATCCTTCCACCTAACCCCTAATCCCTAATCTCTAACTCCTAACCCCACTACCTAACATCTAAAACCCCTAATCAGCCCCATCGGTTTTGGCCCTTGCAACTGCGTAGGCACCTACTTTATTACCCGTTTCCAATCCTTTTTCACAATCACTTCTATAATGTATGCCCCCATACATACGTGATACAGACGCTTCTTTCGCCATAGCATCATAAGCCTGTGCCCTTGATGGTACAATATGACTTAATATAGTTGCTGCGGCTGCACTGAAAGTGGAGTGTCCGGAAATATAGGATGGAAAATTGGGTAAGCCTGTTATGGTTTTAATGGCCGGATTCAGTTGCGATGGACGGGGATTGAAATAAAAATACTTCGTATCCCAGCAAACAATAGCGGCATCCATCAACGACATATTGAGTAATGCCATATTTCTGGCCCAACGCACTTCACTGAATTTCTGATTGATAAAATCTGCATCAGCAATAGCTCCCCAGTGACCCGGAGGAGTGGCTGTTGCAATACCATCGGCCCAGAAATGTGTGATCCTGATTCTCTCGGCATTGGTATTGTTTACCAGATCGTATATCTCGGCTGTTTCTTTTTTCATCTGCTCACTCGATGTAGATGGTGGTGCAGCCGGACGAAGTGTAGGTGTAACTGTTTCATCAAACAGGAAAGGTCTTACCCTACCGAATAAAGGCAGCATTGGCGGACGCTTTGGCGTTTCCATACTGATCCATGGTATTTCGCCACGGGCAATGGTTTGTGTTTCGAGCGCAGCCCAGTCTGTAGCATTACCTGCTGCAGCGCCTGCCCTGTCGGCTCTTCCGCGGGTGATGAATTTTTGTGCCACTAAACGGCCCAATGCTTCTCCTGCTTCAATATCGCTTCTGGTGGCTGTGCCTGCCATTAGTTTTGACAGCATTTGTTCTTCTGCTTTTTTCTGTATGAATGCTATTTCTCCTGGGAAAAATAATTTCATCATCTCTGCTGTTACCCCTGCCAGTACTGCATCTTCAGATGGGTAAGAAGGAAGATCAGACTGTGGTAATCGGGGTTTGATATTGGCATCTGTTTTATACGGTGCCGGTCTGTTGTATAGTTTTTTATAATGCCATGCTGCTACCAGTGCATCATATTGCGCCGCACTGATATAGGCATACGCCCTTGCAGCATATGGCGGATTGGCAAAAGGAAACAATGGATAAGCAAAAGGATTATTGGCACTGGGGAATGGATAGGTACCATCAGGATTCTGATACGGTGGTAAATTATATTTGGCCACAAGCTGGCGCATCAGTTCATTCCATCTCAGTACACCACCAGCTCCCCAATATTTAATGGCAGCTTCCTGGTCTGCCGTAAGATCGCGTTGATATCCTTTTACTTCATTCAGCTCTGCAATATAACCAACAGAACTAACAGCGGCAGGTGCCGCTACAGGAAACTCTGTTGGACCTGTTAACAGAACAGGTTTCCAGATACCGGCGTCAATATCTGTTTTGGTGGGCGCTAACATGGGCGCGTCATCGGTTGCATTGGAAACATTTTTGGAGCAAGACATCTGCACCAACATAATGATTGCCAATGAGCATATGATAAGTATTTTTTTCATGGCTTTATTTTTTATCAGTGGATGATGTTTTTTCTTTTTTCTTCTTGGGTGAGAAATCAATAATATAAAAGGCACCGCCTCCTATTGTTGATGCCTGACCCATATTTCTTCCACTCAATGTTATATTGCCGTTTGCGATGAGCGATAAGCCCTCTACTTTTCTGAGGTTATACTTGAAGTTAAAACCCAGCATACTTGCATTCATTCTGTTACTTACAAAAGGCATATTGTTTCTTGTGATGTCGAAACCACCGAGCGTAGTCCATTTGTTCCATACAGCTTCGGCAATCATTCTGCCGGTACGATAGCCTGCCCTTACATTAATAGATGATGCATCGGGCATAGCCACTTCATTGGTATTATGTAGTTCTGTGGTGTAATATGATGCTCTGTCGAGTGTTACCTTATCGCGAATAACATAAGTAGCAGAAGCAGTAGTAAACCAACTGCCATACTGGTAATCTACCATACCGCGTAACGAAATGGTTTTACTTCTTAAACCAATTGACATAGGTAAAAAATCGGGTGTATAATCCGATACGGGTAATGAAACACCGCCAATGGTGTAAAATGACAATGTGCTTTTGCCAAATTCTTTTTCATATGGCATCCATTTTACCCAGAACGATAAGTCCTGTAAACCGCTCATACCACTGAGTGTACCAGCAGTAGCTTTGGTTTTTATATAGGGCAATCCAAATAATACATTCAGTTTATCGGATACGCCATAATTCCCCATGTATGCCAGCATACTGGTTGATACTGTACCGAGGTTAAGGTTATTTCTTTTGAGTGTTCCTTCCCAGTATTCATCCCAACTACTGTAGTTGTACATGAGACCGGAACAATAATTATTTTTTGCCATCATAATACCGTCAATTTCTGTTTGTGCGTTCAACGGTGTATATGATAATGCGGCTATAGTAACGAGGCAGACCATCCGGCACAAGCCTGTTTTTATTTTTTGCATAGCGGGTAGTTTGGTTGATTATTAATTGTGAGGGGTTAGGGGTTAGGGATTAGAGGTTAGAGGTTAGGGGGAAGTTATAAGATAGGCTCTGCAAAGTCTCTCCAGTGGAGTTCTTTGGGCTGTTATCTTATGTTCTCTGCGGTGAGTTCCTTAAAACCTTACGAAGAAAGAGTCCACCGCAGAGTAATGAATAAAATAGTAGCAATACTACAACCTCCTCCCAACCTCTAACCTCTAATCCCTAATCCCTAATTCCTAAAACCTCACACTCATTCCAATATTCACTGCCAGGTCGGCAAATGCTGCATCTCCCTGTGCTCTTATACCTGTAATTCTTGTTCTTTCCAGGTCAGCATAACTCTGTGTACGGCTGCGTAGAACAGCTACGGGTACATAAGCATAGAGATTCATTTTTTTGAGTGAATAGGTAACACCTGGTTCTACAGAAGCCACAAAACCTGGTCTTCTGAAACCATAACTACCTCCTATCAGGTCTTTTGATGTTACTCTTTCATTTCTGTATCCGGCAGAAAAGGTCAAGCGATTAAAAGTGAAATTGGCACCGAAGCGAATCATATACTGATCGGGTACACTCATTACATCACTACCATACAGAATAGCCGTAGCAGCAGGCGTTCCACCTCTTGCAGTTGATACGCCATTGTGTTCACGTGGATTCAGGAGGTAAAAGAAATTACCATACAAACTGATGGTGCGAGACAGGGTACGATGCGCATTCAGTTCCAGCGTAAAACCGGTACCGCCATCGCCCAGTTGAATAGACTGGTCTACAGGGCCCAGTACTTTTGTTCCGGTGCTGGTATGAAAATGATCCTGCACACGGAAATCGCCTGTAGGTAATTTAATACCAAGGCCTGCCTGTAAACTGAACTTCCCTCCTTTGGCAGGATCTGTAAGCCAATGATAGGCTGTAATACGTGCATCCCCCAATCCGAAAGAACTGGTAAGGTGGCGGGAAGCTCCTCCATGTTCATATAAAGAAGTACGTGTGTTGGAAATGATGGGTATGCCAAATGTAATGGACCAGCGTTTACTGAGTATACGCGTTAAACTGAGGTCAATATTTACACTGTGGTTAATGACCTGTGTGTTGTTTGCAATTCTTTGTTTTTGCTCGTCAGTTCCTACAAAGTGGCGAAAAGAATTGAAGTATCGTGTATTGGCATTAAAACTCCATTTACTTTGAACAGAGTCGGCTCCAAAAAGATTATCAATAGTACACATGCCACCCACACTTCTGATGGCTACGCATCCTTGTGCTATTGATTTTGTATGAATAAAAAAGGTTAAGGTTAGTATTACAATAATTGGTCTCATGTTAGATTAGGTTTGGTTTCTTTAGGCAATAAACAAACGGGTTGTACAAATAGGTACAATGCTGTTCTTTTAACAGGTAAAAGGTTCGATTGATTATCTGGTCAACACTGGTTCGTTTGTTGACTGTATCGTTTCAGCTTCTGAATATCAGTAGCTATGTATTGGTCGTGTGACCAACCAGTAATTTCTTCATTTTCAACCGGTCAACAACCATTCGTCCAACGCGTTGACCATAATCGGTGCTGATGATACATGAATTGTGGAAGTGGATACCACCATAAAACCTGGCCCAGTTATTTTCTTCAGCAGCAGCCCTGAATGAGCTGAAACTCCTGTTGGGTATACCAAATTCGAGTTCGGTTGAATCGGTATAAGAAAAATTATCGCCAAATACACTGGTAAGTGCCTCGGCTGCGGCAGATGAAATGGTAGAATGTCCGCAGGTATATTCAGGAAAAGCAGGTGTTTGCAGATAAGGTCTCCAGTTAGGATCAATGTGTTCATTGATGACTGTTTCTGGTCTGGCTGTATTGTATTTATATTTTACATACCATGACTGTATGAACGCATCAAACAAAGCAATAGATGTTTTGGCAACAGCATACACATGTGTAGCAAAATCGACTTTTGCTTTCTGTGCCGCAATTCCCACAATACTCATCCAGTGACCGGGTGGTGAGAATTTTTTACTGCCATACATCACATGTCCTGTTACATTCATTTTAAATGGATTATCATCCCAGAATTCTGCAATATGTTTCTGCTCAGGTGTTAAACTATCAATAGCATTTTTAATGGCTATCACTTCCTGGTAATACTTGCTCTTTTTATCTGTCATATTAAACACAGGTGGCGGTGGTGGATCAAATACACCTGCACTGTCTATCACCATAGGTCTTATTTCATGCCAGTGTGGTTCAACGGCAGAAGCGTACATAGGTGGAGTGGGTACCCAGCGGCCGGGTATTTTTTTAACCGCATATTTTTCGGCCCCTCTTGTTTGCAGGTAATTGTCTTTTTTGCTCCAGCGGATGATGTGCATGCTGATACTGTCTGCCAGCATACGAGACGCAGTTTCTACTTTACTGCTAAGACCTTTATCTCTTGCCAGTTGTAAAATACTGTCTGCATAATCCTTCATACTGCCTTCCGGAAAAGTAACCATCTCTCCTACTTTCATATAAGCAAGAAGCGTGGCCAGTTCAATATCCATATCGGCTGTAATGGCTGGTACAACAGGCTTTTGCAGCCCTTGTAATTGTCCGCCCAAAGATTCATACTCATCAGGATAAGCAGCAGCTACCACTTCATAAGCAGCAATTGCAGCATATACATAATTACGCGATGCCACCATCGGAGGAAAGTTGTTCCCCATCACTACTGTATTCAGTTCATATACAGTCTGACTAAATAATGCCGGGTCGTGTAAAAATGTTTTATACTCAGTAGATTGTTTACATGCCTGTAAGCATACAAACATTACGAGCCCCAATAAGAGCTTCCTCATAAGACCTGTTTGAAATAATAANNAAAAAGAAAATGCTTAATGAACCAGCATTAAGCCTGAGGCGGGCGCTCTAAACGATTTACATAATCAGTCAGATAAACGGCATCCTGTTTCACATAATGAACCTGTTCGAGTACTGCATTCCTAAACTGCCAGGAAAAAGAATGGTCTCCTGTAAAGTCCAGAATAGAAAATTTGAGAACCGTATGCTGATTAGAGGATTTCTGTGTGGATGAACTCGCATTATAGTCTCCCGCTAACCTGAAAAAATCATCGCGGGCATTCCGTATACCAATTTTTTCCATATTGGGTACACACCACAATTCGAGCGAGTCTTTAAAAAAGCGTCTTTTTACAAAATGATACGTTACACCATTGATGTCTACTTCACCCGTTGCATTTTCGTATTGTTCTGCATTTGAACCATAAGGTGTGCTGGCGAGCACTTTGATATGAAGCAACATGGCTTCATCATAAACATCTTCGTAAAGATTGGCCTGAAAAGCCCGGTCGGAAGCCGATTCCATATAACCCAATAACATCCTGTAACCACCAAGGCTAAACAGTAGTAAACCGAGGGATACTATCGTGGCAAGTCGTTTCAAGCAATTAAAAATAATGGTTTTTATTGAACTGTCAAGGTTTTTTTATCGGGTCCGATGCCTGTAAGTGTTAGTTTTTTCCAGTGTTTGGGTAATACGGATTTGATCTGTGTTATTCCTTTCGGTGTAATATCAATTCCACCAAAGCCCATCAGTACACTTTGTAATATACCCCCGGCCCCAGTGGCAAAATAAGGGTTGGTTCCGCCCTTGGTTTCTGCAATTACCCTGAATGGTGGATTCAGGTTCGGTTCATATGATTCCTTGAAAAATTTCAGGGCCTTATCTGCATTACCTAACCTGGCATAGAGCAGGGTGAAAATGGCCTGTGTCATGGCAGGTGTGCCCTCATTGGGTACCCGTGTTTCATAATATTCCAGATCCTTCAACACCTGTTTCGGATCATTTACTTCTTTTAAAGGATAGGCCAGCAGGTTCACATCTCCCTGTTTAATACCTTCTCCATGATAAGTTGCATGTTCTCTTGTAACACCATTCTCCATTTTCAGAATCGGAATATGCTGTGCCACATGTAACCAATCGGCGTCGGCTCTGGCACCAATTAAAGTTGCCGCTTCTGTTGCATAATTCAGGACCGCTTTCGCTGCGGCATTGGTCCATGCATTATTGTACGTTCTCTGCCCACTCATCAGCAGCCACCACATTTTTAATATCATATTTGCCCGGGCCGTTTCGTTCTACCCTGCTTGCCCAGAAATCGGCTGTTTCTTTTAAAATGGGCCATCCTCTTTCTTTCAGCCATTCTTTATCCTGTGTTACACAATAGTAATTCCATGCAGCAATACCCACACAGGCCGTAATATGATGTTCAAATGGTCCGCTCAAGGCCCATACAGGTGTTTCTTCAACACCTGTTGCAGCACTTTCCCAGGGAAACATCGCTCCTTTATATCCATGACTGAATGCATTCTTTTTGGCAGCCGCCAAACGATTGTACCTGTACTCTACCATGCTCTTTGCCATTGATGGTTGTAACACCAGCAGGGCAGGATACATCCACAATTCTGTATCCCAGAATACATGTCCATTATAACCGAGTCCGCTTAAACCCATGGGTGAAGGACTATAATCTGTTCCTTCTCTTACAAATGAATAGAGATGATACATCATGCTGTGTATATCCTGTTGTGCCTGTGCATCGCCTTCAATCTGTATATCACTTTTCCATAACTCACTCCAGGCCTTGTTGTGAAAAGACATCAGCCGCTCTCTTCCTTCAAGCTTGGCGAAAATGGTCATACGTTCTGCTTCATTCAATGGATCGTCGTGCTGTGCACTCGTGATAGATGATCCGGCTATGGAGAAACGATAGGTAGTTCCTGCTTTTACGGTTTTATTGAATTTCATCAGGTGCATATTGTTGTCCCACATTTCATGAATCACACGGGGTTCTTCGCCATGTTTTTCTGAGAACAGAAAAGTATTGGAGGCACACATCAGTAATTTACCTGTCGGACTTTTGGCCGATGATGTAAGCAGGCTGATGGTAACATGCGGACGGTCTATTTCATTGTAATAGTTCTGTACATCTTTCAATGCATCAGGTGCTTCCATTACACTGGCAGAATTAACGAGTATATCTTTTTTAGCTGTTACGGCAACATCCATTAATACCGTGAACGGGAGATGGCGAAGTGAGTAATAAGTATAGGTAACCGTTGCCTTATCGCCATACTCAAATGAACAGGTAAAGGAGGCTTTCTGCATATCCAGTTCCTGCTTCATGTTTTTTGCATCGGCGGCTCCAATATTTCTACCATCAATACCCAATTGCATATTCAACAGGTTAAAACTGCGGAGGAAATTACTCACTCGTCCACGGCCATATTGGTCGTAGGCTCCTGCCAATACCACTTCTTTTACTTTAAAAGGTTCAGGTGAAGAAACAATGCCAATCATTCCATTTGCAACCGTTACTCCATAGTAGTTGGCGGGGTTTACTGAGGGTACTGTGAGCTTCCATGGATCCTGCGCTTTAGCAAGTCCGATACCCATAAAAAAGAATAGTTGACAAAGCTGGCGCAATCGTTTCATAATGCTTATTTTGCAAGTACTTGAGCTTGCTCAAATTTATTCTAAAACCCTGTATGAAGCACATTTTTCTTGCCGCAATCGTTTGCATGGTGGCCATGTCATGCAAACAACAGACGACGCTTTTCGAAGAAGTCGACCCTGAAAAATCGGGACTCCAATTCAACAACCTCATCACAGAAAACCAGGATCTGAATGTATTGAACTACGAATACATTTATAACGGTGGCGGCGTAGGCATCGGCGACTTCAACAACGATAGCTTACCCGATATTTATTTTACCGGTAACAGAACGCTCAATAAACTTTTCCTGAACAAGGGCAACCTGCAATTTGAAGACATTACAGAAAAAGCTGCTGTAAATGGAGCAGGCAAATGGAGCAAGGGCGCCAGCATCATCGATATCAACAATGATGGCCGATGGACATTTATGTTTGCGCAGCAGTATTACCAGACAGCAACGCAAGAAAAAATGTATTGTATGTTAATCAGGGCGTAAATCAATCAACGGGTATTCCTCTCTTTAAAGAAATGGCCATGGAATATGGTCTTGCAGATGCATCGAATACCCATATGGCTGCTTTCTTTGATTATGACAATGATGGCGATCTTGATGTGTATCTTTTAGTGAACGACCTCGATGGCACTTACCCGAATGAATTTCGTCCCATCAGAAAAGACGGAAGCTGGCCCAATACAGATAAATTACTGGAAAACAATTTTGATGCAGGTCTTCAGCATCCTGTGTACAAAGATGTTTCTTCCAGAGCCGGTATTTTAATTGAAGGGCATGGATTGGGTGTAAGCATTGCTGATATTAACCAGGATGGATGGAAAGATATTTATGTAAGCAATGATTATCTTTCGAACAATATTCTTTACATCAATAACCGCAACGGCACTTTTACCGATCAATGCGCGGCTTACCTGAAACATACCAGTAAAAATGCAATGGGTAATGATATTGCAGACATCAATAATGATGGCCTTGCCGATATTATTGAAACCGATATGATGCCTGCCGATCATTTCAGGCAAAAGATGATGCACTCTGATATCAGTTACCAGACTTTTCAGAACAGCGATCGTTATGGTTATATCTATCAATATCCACGTAATACCTTACAACTGAACCAGGGGCCTCTACCTGCAGGTTATGATTCAGTTCCGCGTCCCGCATTTAGTGAGATTGCTTATTTCAGTGGTGTGGCTCATACCGACTGGAGCTGGGCACCACTGTTATTTGATGTAAACAATGATGGATGGCGGGATCTTTTTGTGACCAATGGTCTGCCAAAAGATATGTCTGACAAAGATTTTATGGCCTATCGCAGCAATGCTGTTGCCAATGCTCCACTGGATGAAGTATTAAAACAATTACCGGTTGTAAAGATCAGTAATTATGTGTTTGAGAATAATGGTGACCTGCGTTTTACAGACCGCACCAAAGAATGGGGCATTGACTTCCCTACTTTTTCTGCAGGCATGGCTTATGCAGATCTTGATAAAGATGGTGACCTGGATATTGTGATCAACAATACCAACATGCCCGCTACTTTACTGGAGAACAAGGAACAACAGCAAAAGACAGCTTCAAATTATATACGCATTACATTACAGGGCAGCGCACAAAATAAATCAGGTATTGGCAGTTGGGTGCATGTCTTTACAAAAGACGGTCACCAGGTACTGGAACATTCACCATACAGGGGTTATCTGTCAACGGTTGAACAGACAATTCATTTTGGTATTGGTCAAAACAAAAACATTGACTCCATAAAAGTGGTGTGGCCCGATGGAAAAATGGAGTTAAGAAAAAACATCAGCAGTAACCAGACCATTATTTTTTCTGCCGCTCAGGCTGAATCATTTACTGCAGCATCTACTACAACAGCTTTTTCTTTATTCAACGATATCACTTCAAAAGCGGGTATTAATTATGGTTTTTCAGAAGTCGATTTTATTGATTTTGATATCCAGCGTCTCCTCTTACACAAACTAACACAGTATGGTCCTTCATTGGCTGCCGGCGATGTAAATGGAGATGGCCTGGATGATTTAGTAACAGGAGGTGGCTCTCCCTTTCATGCTTCCGTTTTCATGCAGGCCACTAACGGAACATTCAGCAGGAAATACCTGCCTGGTCATACCCAGCCGCAATACCAGGATGATGCTGGTATCAGTTTGTTTGATGCTGATAGTGATGGCGATCTTGATTTATTTATTGTTTCCGGCGGTGCGGAAAATCAGCCACAGACAAAAGCCTATACCGATCATTTTTATGTGAATGACGGCAAAGGAAATTTTTCGGCAATAACAGCCGATTTTACCAATAACCGTTTCACCAAAAGCTGTGTCATTGCCAATGATTACGACCAGGATGGTGATCTGGATTTATTTATAGGTGGAAGAGTGATACCCGGCAGGTATCCTATGCCTACCAGTAGTTTTATTTACCGAAATGATTCACAAAAAGGTAAAATTGTTTTTACAGATGTTACCAGACAGGTTGCTCCGGAACTGCAAAATATTGGCATGGTTACAGCAGCCGTATGGTCAGATGCAGATACAGATGGTAAATTCGATTTAGTTATTACAACCGACTGGGGCAGTATTCAATTATTTAAAAACAATGGAAATGTTTTTAGCAAAGCCAACACGTCTTTAGACAAATCTACGGGTTGGTGGAACAGTATTATTTCAGCAGACCTCGACAATGATGGCGACATGGATTATGTAGCCGGCAACTATGGAACGAATGGTTTTCTCCAGGCTTCCGAACAATTTCCACTGGCTGTTTATGCAAAAGATTTTGACAATAATTCAAGTTTCGATGTCTTGTTCAGTCATTGGTTACCCGTTACGGTAAGAGGCGAGAAAAAAGAATTTCCCGTAGCAGGCAGAGATCTCTTGTTGAGAGAGATGAGTATTATGAAGGAACGTTTTCCCAATTATGCTGCATATGCAAAAACAGAAATGGCTCAGTTGTTTACACCCGAAGTATNNNNTGTAACCAATCTGCAAAGCTGCTGGATTGAAAACAAAGGCAAGCTGAATTTTGAATTACATACATTACCGGCAGCAGCTCAGATGGGCCCGGTGTATGGTATAGCTGCAAGAGATATTGATGGTGATGGATGGACAGATCTGGTATTAACCGGTAATGAATTTTCGATGGCCGCTTATCTGGGTCGTCAGGACGCATTGAATGGATTGGTGTTGATGAATAAGGGTAAAAAAGGATTCCAGCCATTATCGATTCTCGAATCGGGTTTTTATACTCCTGCCAATGGAAGAGCACTGGTAGAACTGGTTGTACAAAACCAGCCTGCAATTGCTGCAGGGCAAAACAGGGATATGCTTAAACTGTTTGGTTCAAATAATAAAACCCAATCTGTCATTACACTGAATGCAAATGAAACGCATGCGCTTGTGTACCTGAAAGATGGCAGCAAACGCAGGGAAGAATTTTCTTTCGGACAAGGATTTCTTTCGCAGTCTTCCCGGTTTATTACACTCAATTCATTTGCTGTATCAGCAGACATTTTTGCAGGTAACAAAAAAAGCAGATCACTCAAACCTTGATCAGGATGAATCAAAATATCAGATGGTTATTTACCCTATGTGCTACTGTATGTTTTATGTTTAACGGATGTAAGACAATCAATAAAAGCCCACAGTACAAGGGAGCAGACTTAGCACATGCATGCGTTCAGGCATTAACGGATGTTATTGTGTATGATATTATTAACCCTCCTGTTGCAAGCAGGATGTATGCGTATAGTAATATTGCCTATTATGAAGCCTTGCGCCCGATGGATAAAAATCTGGGTAGCATCATCTCTTCACTCAAAGGATTTAAAGCTGTAGGTACGCCTGACAGCAGGAAAGAAACAGATTACCGGTTAGCGGCAGTTGTGGCTTACATGAAAGTGGCAGAAGCTTTGGTTTTTTCAAAAGACAGCATCAGAAAAAGCAGGGAACTGATACTTGAAGATTTTGCAGGTGTTGAGGACGACATACGCTTACAATCTGTTAGCTGGGGAGAAAAAGTAGCGGCTACTATTTTAGACAGGGCTTCAAAAGATGGTTATAAACTCACCAGGGGTATGCCAAAATTCAGTGTGCTGAAAGAAACCGGCATCTGGCAACAAACACCTCCCGATTATGAAGAAGCCGTTGAACCCAACTGGAAATATATTCAGCCTTTATTGATGGATTCTGCTGCACAGTTTAAACCTGCGAGACCCCCTGCCTTCAATATGCATCCATCAAGCCAGTATTATAAAGAAGTACTGGAGGTATATGAGATGAGTAAGCAGTTGACAGATGAACAAAAACTGATTGCCCGTTTCTGGGATGACAACCCTTTTGTTTCTGAGCATAAAGGTCATCTTACTTATGCCACTAAAAAAACAACCCCTGTTGGTCATTGGATGGGTATCACCGCCATCCTCAGTAAACAATCAAAAAAAACGGAGCTGGAAGTGGCCCGGGCTTATGCACTGGCATCCGCTGCCATTTTTGATGGTTTTATTTCTACCTGGGAAGAAAAATATACCAGCAGAACAGTGCGTCCTGTAACGGTGATCAGGGAATACCTGTCTTCAGAATGGAACCCATTGTTGCAAACACCTCCTTTCCCTGAATACAGCAGTGGTCATAGTGTTATTTCTGCTGCCGCTGCAACAGTATTATCAAAAGTATTCGGAAAAGGAACTGCATTTCATGACAGTACCGAACTAAAATACCTTGGACTGGAACGAAGTTTTTCCTCCATCGAATCGGCTTCTGATGAAGTAAGCATGAGTCGAATGTATGGTGGCATTCACTATCGTTCAGCGGTCATGAATGGTCAAAAACAGGGACAGCAAATCGGCAACTACTATAATCAGATCTTCTTACACTAATAAAGTCCCCTGTGCGCAACCCCGGTTAACTCTCGTTCTCTGCGGTGAATAATATTTTGAAAAATTATGAGCTCCGAAATTGGTTAACCTGTTCACAGTAGAGAAAGAGAGCTGATCGAGGTCATACAAGGTTTTTGAGAAAACTATTTTTTGTTTTCAGGTAACTGGTAAATTTGAATAATAAACTTCGTCTGTCTTATGAAACGACTATTGAGTGTCATTGTTTTGATTGTGGTTGTCATTTTTGCAGTTGGCTTTTTTCTTCCCAGGGAAAAAACATTTTCTCAAACCATTAATTCTCCTATTCCTTTCGATGGCATTTCCAGGGTTATTGTAAACAAGGGTGAGTGGAAAAACTGGTGGCCCGGAAAAATCATCAACGACAGTACCGTTCGTTTTAATGACCAAACAATCACTATCCATACAATTTTTTTAAACGGTTTTAAAGCTTCTATAACTGAGGGTAATCGCAAAACTTACCTGGACCTCCAATCCATTACCACCTATAACGCTGAAACTGCCATTACTTTAAATACAACGGTTCATCTCTCTTCCAATCCCTTTATAAAAGTTTTTCAATACTTATCTGCCAGCAGTGTAGAAACTACGGCTTCGCAACTGATTGACCAGTTAAAAAATACGCTTTCAGATGTAAAGAAGGTTTATGGTTTCGATATCAAAATGGGTAAAGTACCCAACTCTTCTTATGTATCTGTTAAACAGGACTTCGATCACTATCCTGACCATACTGAGTTGTATAAAATGATTGATGAGGTTAAGGCTTTCATCCTTTCTGAAAACAGCAAAGTGATGAATGACCCCATCCTGAATATTGTAAAGGAAAATGACAGGTTGTATACCGCCATGGTTGCAGTAGCATCTGATAAGGATATTCCTACCAAGGGGAAATTCATGTTGAAGCAAATGATGCTGGGTAATATTGTAGTAGCTCAAGTAACCGGTGGCCCCGCTGCAATAGAAAAATGCAGACAGGCTGTTCAGTTTTATGTAAACGACTTCAGAAAAACGTCTCCTGCCATTGCTTTTGAAAGAATGATCAGCCATCGTTTAACAACCGACAGCACTCAGTGGGTTACCACCATCAACTATCCTGTATTTCAATAACCCTCCCTTTCTCTCTTTCTCCCTTTCTCCCTGTTAAAAAATCTTAGCCGTTTTTAAATGTATCTGTGCATAATACTCATTAACAGGGAGAAAGGGAGAACGAGAGATGTTTTAAGAGCCTATCTTTTCCTCAACACAATAGCTGTCTCATTATTTCTTGCTATGATATAGGCTCTTTGGTTATTGATGGTGATGGGTTTTGCATTTCGTACCTGACCTGTGATGACGGGCATGGCTGATACAGATATCTTCATTCCTTTCCCTTTTTCATAAGACAACAGGGTTCCGAAGTCAGCATCCTGTCTGCCAATTTCAACATTATTAGCATAAAAGTTACCCATCGTTAACCATTGCGGTTGTGCTCCGTCATCTATCCGTAATACAGATCTTATCTGGCTGAATTGTGTTTCATATGGCAATGCTGTTGCAGTAAATTTCATACCGCCATCATGCAGTAATAACAAATGATCAAAACAGTTGGCTTCTAGCTGATAGGCTTTCTCAAATTTTTGAGGTGCGAATAGTTGTTTCAAATCTGCTTTGGCAAAATCGGCTGCGTACAAATATTTTTTTCTCAACAATGGAATGGACTTTTCTAACTGGAGTTTGCTTGCCAATGGCATTTCGGTACCATTTACATAATAGGTCAGTATTTGTTCCACCCTTCCATTGGCATCAAAATCATTCATATACATTCTTACCGGGTATTTTTCAGATGCTTTCACACGGCTGTTGTTTCCGAAATTACCTGCTACAATATCAATATCACCATCGGCATCCACATCATCTGCATAAACAGATTGCCACCAGCCTTTCTTGTTGGTAATGGTTTGTTGCACAAACTGGTTCCCCTGTTTTATCAATGCTTCTATACCACCCCATAAATAGGAAAGTAACAAGTCTGTCTGCCCGTCTTTATTCAAATCAACCCATTGTGCAGAAGTAATCAACCCGCCGGGTTGTATGAGTGGTTTCGCAATAGCTGCTGTTACATCGCTGAAATTTCCATAACCATCATTTAATAAGAGATAAGAGCGCGCCGGCATTCCATACGCATAAGTAACAGACCTTCCGGCAAAGAACAGGTCCACATATCCATCACCATTAATATCGTTGGCCATTACTTTGCTTTGTGTATTCATACCACGCGGGAATGCTGTTTCCTTTCTTCGAAGATTACCTCTTCCATCATTCAGGTATAAAAGCGGCTGAAGGTGTTCATCTTCCCCATAATATTCATTACCACCACTGGCTATCACCAGGTCAATAGCTTTATCATTGTTTACATCTACCCAAATGGCATCTACATTTTCCCACATAGAATCACGGGCAAGGGCTGGTTGTACTGATTTACTGAATGTTCCATTCCTGTTTTGAACATATACTGCATTCGTATATCCTTTAGAAGCTCCGATAAATACATCTTCAAGACCATCATGGTTAATATCAGCTACTGCCAATGCAGGTCCCTCTGTTGAGATCATATGAGGAATCAGTGGTTCTCTGTCGAATTCGTTAAACAGGTTTTCCTGGTGTCGATAGAGAATACCTGTTGATGCAGTAATATCTTCCAGGATTATTTGCTGCTTTTCTTTTTGTGTACCCAGTCTTTTAAAATCAAATATTGGTAAACCGGCCTGGTAGCTGATCTGCGTAGTAGCTCCTCTTGTTAATTGAACAGGCTGGTAAGTTCTGTCGGGCCATATCAGCAATGCTGAATCAACGTTAACATTTTTAAGTCCTGCATGGATAGGTAATAACATGCTGGACTGAAATCCATGTACCGGGAAATGCTCATAGCTTTGTACCTGTTGGTTGCTGTACAGCAAGAGCTTGGCCCCTATTGCATTTCTGTTACTGCTGCTGCCAGTAAGTTTTACCTGTGCAAAATCTTTTGAAGCTGTATTGGCAATGGTTTTGTTTTCATACAGCAACACAGGGTCGTTGATATTATTTACGACCAGATCAAGGTCGCCATCATTATCCAGATCAGCATATACAGCACCATTGGAAAAACTAGGCAGGTTGTTTGCGATACTATCTGTCAGGTTATTAAAAGAGAGATTGCCTTTATTCCTGTAAAACTGGTTGGGTATTTTAATTTCAGGAAATTTATTGATCAGTGCTATGTCCTTATCCTGAATGGTATTGTTTTTTAATTTCTCCTGTAATTCGCTTCCAGATACATAATTGATGTAATCCAGATCATTCATTCGCTTGGGAATACCATTCGATACAAACAAGTCTTTCAATCCATCATTATCAAAATCCATCCAGAGCGAAGCCCAGCTCCAGTCGGTGGCATGAATACCTGCATACTGACCAATTTCGCTGAAATACCCGTTTTTACGATTATACTGAAGATTGTTTCTTGCGTACTGATGCGTATATCCATACTGCAGCTTCTGCTGGAAAATATTGTAATCATCTTCTGCCATAGAACGTTTCAGCATATATGGTTCATAAGGCAGCATATCCATAGAAATAATTTCGGGATATGCGTCGTTATTGATGTCTGCCACATCAACACCCATACTAAACTGGCTTGTATGCATTAATTGTTGAGTACCCTGTTCGGCAAAAGTTCCGTTCTGCTGATTGATATAGAGATAGTCA
>DPWF01000323.1 GCA_003526435.1 Chitinophagaceae bacterium
TTTACTCACTACTCACTACTGACTTTGCACTACCCACTACTCCTTTTTCTTCAACTTTTCTTTGAACACCTTCTCAAATTTCTCCAGTTTGGGTCTGATCACAAAGCGGCAATAGCCCTGGTTAGGGTTATCGTTGTAATAATTCTGGTGATAGTTTTCAGCAGGGTAAAAATTTTTAAAAGGTTCAACAGTCGTTACAATGGGAGCATCCCAGGCTCCACTTTTATCGAGCAGGGCCTTGTATTTCTCTGCTTTTTCTTTTTGAACATTATTATGATAATAAACCACACTGCGGTATTGAGGGCCAATATCATTTCCCTGTTGGTTGGGCGTGGTGGGGTCATGTGTTTTCCAGAAAACTTCCAGTAATTCATCATAACTGATCTTCTTTGGATCAAATACAATTCTTGCGAGTTCCACATGGCCGGTATTTTTATCACAAACCTGTTCATATGTGGGGTTCTCTACAAAACCCCCGCCATATCCACTGATGACTTCCAGTACACCATCAAGGCGCTGAAAAAAAGCTTCTGTACACCAGAAACAGCCCTCTCCAAAAGTGGCAGTATCGGTCTGAATACCTGCATAATTGATCTTATTGTCCATTTTCGTTGTTTTTTTAGCGGGTGATTGGGCGCAGGATACAAAACTAACAGCCAGCACCAGTAAACTCATTACAATTCTCATATTTCCCTGTTTATATAAAATTACGTATTTGATGGTACTACAGTTTAGACTACCCAGATGTTCTGTACTTACAAAAAAGCTGTTAAATCTAAAATCTCAGATCTAAGATCTTTGATCTGAGATTAAAACTTCTCCTCCCTTACCTTTGCGGCTTATGCGTTTGTACCCCGATACGGCCCTTACTCAACTCGAATTCGATAAAGTGCGTGCTTTACTTGAAGGGCATTGTAAAACCTTCTATGCAAAGCAGAAGGCAGAACAATTGCGCATCCATACAAAGAAAGAATACATAGAACTGGAACTGAAACAGAGTTTTGAGTTTAAGTCGATCTTACAACAGGCTCAATATTTTCCCAACGATTTTGCACAAGCCCTTCACAAAGAGATTAAATTACTGGGTATACAAGGGGCTTTGATTACAGGTGAACAATGGTTGCATATCCGCAAACTGGCGGAAAATACAGCTAATATTTTTCGCTGGTTCGATCAGGAACGCAGACTCGCATTTCCTGCCATGACTAAAGTGATTGAAGGAAGTTATTATGAGAAGGCCATCATTGAACTGATTGATGAAGTGATAGATGAGCAGGGAAATGTAAAAGACAACGCATCGGCCGACCTGCAAAAAATCAGGATGGGCTTGTTCCGCAAGCGGAATGAACTGCGGCGCATGTTTGAGAAAGTCATCAGCAAACTTGCTAAAGCCGGCTACACGGCAGATATTGATGAAAGTTTCAGCAATGGCAGAAGGGTAGTTGCTGTTTTTTCGGAACACAAACGTCAGGTAAAAGGTATTTTACATGGCGAAAGTGATAGTCGTAAAACTGCATTCATAGAACCGGAAGAAACCATTGATCTGAATAACCAGGTATTTACACTGGAGAATGAAGAGGCCAAAGAAGTACAGCGAATTTTACGTCAACTCACCGCACGAATATCAGTTTACGCATCTCTATTGGAACAATACCTGTTGATTGCAGGTGAATTTGATTTTATCAGGGCCAAAGCCAAACTGGCAATTGATATGAACGGCCAATTACCTGAATTATCAGATAAAGCACATATTCACCTCATCAATGCTTATCATCCTTTATTGTTACTGTATAATAAAACGGCTGGTAAGACTACCATTCCGGTTACACTTACCCTTGACGATAAAAACAGGATACTGGTCATCAGCGGCCCGAATGCCGGTGGCAAAACAGTAACCATGAAAACCATTGGCTTGAACCAGTTATTACTACAAAGTGGTTTGCTCGTGCCTGTAAGTCCCGACTCACAGATGGGCATTTTTAAGCAATTGTTTATTCATATTGGCGATACACAAAATCTTGAATTTGAGTTAAGTACTTATAGCAGCCATTTGCTGCACATGAAATATTTTATTGAATCGGCCAATGGCAAGACCATGTTCTTTATTGATGAACTGGGGAGCGGAAGTGACCCCAATCTGGGTGGAGCTTTTGCAGAAGTAATCATGGAAGAGCTGGCAAGGCGTCATTCGTTTGGTGTGGTAACCACCCATTACCTTAATCTGAAAGTAATGGCCAATCGTACCCAGGGTATCATCAACGGTGCCATGCAGTTTGATGAAGTGAACCTGCAACCCATGTACAAACTCATTGTAGGTAAGCCCGGTAGCTCTTATACATTTGCCATTGCGGAAAGAATCGGTTTACCGCAGCACCTGATTAACCGTGCCAGAAAACTGGTAGATGAGGATCATTTCAAACTCGATCGGTTATTGAACCGTACCGAACAGGATCTGCAACAACTGGAACAGGAGAAAAAACAACTACATAAATTATTGCGTGAGAACGACCGGTTGAAAAAAGAAATGGAAACCGTGATGGACAAGGAAAGACATCGGCAACAGGTAGAACTGCTTAAAAACCAGAACAGAATCACCGAAGAAAGGTTGGTGTACCTGAAAGACATGGAACGGAAGCTAAAGCAGATTGTACTTGACTGGAAAAAAACAGAGCATAAACAAGATGTGATCAAAAACCTGCAAAATCTTTTATTCAAACAGAAAGAAGCCATTGTGGTGAATAAACTGGCCAGGAAAGTGGACCTGAAATACAAAGAACTCAATCAGCATATTGAAGTGGGGTCGCTGGTAAAACTTAAAAAGAATTACCAGGTAGGGGAAGTAAAAGAAATAAGAGGAAAGAGGGCCATCGTACAAATTGGCATTCTGCCGATGAATGTTGATCTGATTGATCTGGTAGTGGTAGAAAAACTACCTGAGCAGGCATCTAAATAGTGAGTAGTGAATAGTGGGTAGTCAGTAGTGAGGGGTATGAGCTAAACTCACTACTCACTACTGACTA
>DPWF01000324.1:0-2310 GCA_003526435.1 Chitinophagaceae bacterium
CTCTAAAAAACCTTTATGAGAAAAATTTTTGTAGATACCAGTATATTGGTAGATCTTATAGCAGACCGGAAACCTTTCAGCAAATACGCTATCGAAATTTTCAACACAGCGGAGACAAAGAAAATCAAACTGTTTACCTCATCTCATTCCCTTGCAACAACCTATTATCTGTTGTGAAAGTATGTTGATGATAAAACATTACGAGAAGTTCTTTTAGGATTAATTGAGTACGTAACAATCATTCCTGTTGATTCAGCTATATTAACAAAAGGTCTTCGTTCGAAACACAAAGACTTTGAAGATTCAATTCAAATTTTCTGTGCTACAACTATTGAAAAAACAGATTGCATCGTTACGCGAAATGTGAAAGATTATAAAGGAAGTGAGTTACCCGTTCTTGCACCGGAAGAACTTTGTGCCAAAATTTAAATCGCTTCCATAAACAATAATTTTTTCTTTTCTACAGGACTATTCTGAGTTACAGGCTACAAAATTGCCGATCACTCCATGCTTTGTATTAGTACTTCACGTCTCGCGGATTGAATAGCCTAACACTTCCAAAATCAGGTATAAATACGGTAAAAAAAGTCGATTTGAATGCGCATCTTGCCTGATTGATTTTTTAATCGGTTTATGGTTTTATACCGTGCTGTTTCCACTGCTGAAAAAGATGACATACAAAACCACAAACAGTTCCGCACCCAAATCAATACGCTTGAAGCGAAGCAATTCTTTTGCAACGAAACAGCCGTAGTAGAATACATTATAGCTTCAATTAACGCTGTTTCTTACCACCATACACTCATATTTTATCTATATCAATTGACGATCAGTGCTTTCTGCACGTAACACATAATCAGCAAAAATTGGATGGCCATAATGCTATCAGTGTTGACGAGCAACATTTACCGCATTTCAATAAATTTGTTACCTTCATGGAAGTAAATGTTATCGAGGATTACCTATAATATTAAAGCAACAATTTCTCTTTTACCAACAGATTTAGGTGGAAGACAAAATCCTGTTGCTACAGGTTACAGACCCGCTTTGGCTTTTAATACTGCTCAACATTTTTCCGGTGAAATTGAATTACTCGACCAAAAGCAATTAAACCCAGGAGATTCCGGCACTGTATTTATCCGTTTGATTCCCGCCAAACATATCCGAAAAAATCTTAAGTCTAATGATGCTTTTACTTTAAACGAGGGAAGCAAAGCCATTGGATCAGGTATTATTATGAGCGCGGAGATAGTGAGTACTGAGTAGTCAGTAGTGAGTATATGAAAACACTTATTACTCACATCAATAAAGAAGTATACGATAAAATAGTTTCATGACTTCTGAAGAAAGAAAAGCAGTTCTTGAGAAAGAATACAGCATTGTACAAGCTACCCTTGATTACCTGATGGGTTTGCATGGCCGGACCATTGTGTATGATGGTGATGATATTATCGGGCACTATTACAGACAAGAAAAACAAAAAGCTGAAAAGCATTACCAGGAACGTAAGCGTAGCAGGTTACAGGAACAACTAAAAAAAATCACGAAATCACTGGAGTCCTCTATAGATTTCAACTACGCCACTTTTATTAAAGAGCAAACCGGTTACTCCATTGATATATTCGAAGAATTCAAAAAAAATATTCAGCAACTAATCAGTCAGGATGAAATAGAAACGCGTGAACAATGGGATAAAGCAGGCTTAATGCTTGAATTCTGCAAAAGAACACATGCTGATGAAATCGTTATTAAAAAACTCAACCAGCTAATCGAAACTTATGTTCAAAAAAACCTCTATGAACTCACACGTAAAAATAAAAATGAGCGAACCAAAGTTATCAGCAGGTCATCGCTCAGCGAAAATATTGAAGTAGTTGAAGTTCGCATATCAACCGGACCAAAACCCAAACACGAAAAGGAATGGGAAATTCCTTCACCGGATAAGAAGTTAAAAATCCGCATCAATCAACTGGCTTATGGTAAGTCTGCCAATACCTATGTGAATATTCGTTTTCCGAAAACAGACGGAACCCTGTACGCCACCAAAGGTATTCATGAAATTGAGGCCTACTGGAAAGACAACACAACGGTCGTCATCCGCACCACCCCCGACCATGAATCCATGTTCGCATACAAAAAAGTGGAAAGCTTCAACAATATCATTCACATCGAATACCACCCCTCCTAACCCCATTCACTATTCACTATTCACTACTCTCTCACTTACACTTTCACCATCTCCCTTCTCTTTCCAATCAGGAAATGCATCACCAGCCAACCGGCGAGATAAGCAAAACCACAGATGAAGAA
>DPWF01000324.1:2345-6116 GCA_003526435.1 Chitinophagaceae bacterium
GCGATTTCTATTTTATCGATGCTGCGGTAATAGACAAACATGTTTTTCTGTACAAAGAGTGAGAGTAAAATACCTCCCAGTGATCCGAACATACCACCAATACCTGTAATAGATGCAATGGCTTTTTTAGGGAATACATCACTTACTGTAGTAAAAATATTGGCACTCCAGGCCTGGTGTGCAGCGGCTGCAAGACCAATGATCAATACTGCCAGCCACATATTTACACTACCCAATAACTGCGCAAATACAATCGGTAATACACAAAAGGCAAAGATGAGCATGGATGTTTTTCTTGCCTTGTGAACAGTCCATCCGTTTTTAATAAACCGCAATGGTATCCAGCCACCGAGAATACTACCAACGGTTGATATGGTATATACCAATGCAACCGGTATGGCGATTTCTGTTTTTGTTAATTTGTATTCTCCCTCCAGGAAATCGGGTAACCAGAACAAATAAAACCACCAGATGGGGTCGGTAAGCAGTTTACCGATGGCAAATGCCCATGTTTGTCTGAAACCTAATAATTTGAACCAGGATACTTTTTCAGCAACTGTGTCGTCTGTTTCCTGTACTTCATCTTTATCGCTATGGATATAATCAAATTCAGCCTTTGATAGTTTTTTGTGTTTACGTGGCACTTCATATAAAAGAAACCAGAAGATGAGCCATATAAAACCAATCAGACCTGTAAGAATAAAAGCCCATTTCCACCCCCATTCTGCTGCAATAAAAGGAACAGTTAACGGTGCAATGATGGCACCAAAATTGGCTCCTGAATTAAAGATGCCCGTTGCCAATGCCCTTTCTTTTTTGGGGAACCATTCTGCCACACTTTTAATGGCAGCCGGAAAATTACCTGCTTCTGTAACACCCAGAAACGAACGCACTACGGCAAAACTGAATACACTCGATGCAAAAGCATGACACACCGCCGCCAGACTCCATAAGCCTGTTGCAAGTGCATAACCAATCTTGGTTCCCAGTTTATCAATCAGTCTACCTGCGCCCAACATACCAAAAGCATAGAACAGCTTAAATGCTATTTCAATATTGGCATAATCTGCATCATTCCAGTTTAATTCGGCTGAAAGGGTCGACTTTAAAAGACTGATGACCTGTCTGTCGAGGTAGTTGATGGTGGTGGCAAAAAAAATGAGTGAACAAATTGTCCACCTGTATTTTCCTATGGCTGCATTCATGGCTATCGTTTAATACGTTGAATGATATTCAATACATTTTTTGTTTGTTCGCTGATCGTAGTGTACTCTTTTTTTTCCAGTAATGTTTTGGTGATGAGTTTACTGCCCATACCCACTGCTTTCACACCCGCACTAAACCATGCCTGTATATTCGCTTCTTCCAACTCTACTCCTCCTGTTGGCATAAATGCAATTGCGGGAAACAATTCTTTGATGGCCGATACAAAGCCAGGGCCCAATAAATTACCCGGGAACAGTTTGATGAATGTTGCACCCAATTGTTCTGCCACCATAATTTCAGTGGAAGTCATACAACCCGGCACCCACAGCTTTCCTTTGCCATGTACATAATGAGCTACTTCAGGAATCATACCCGGACAAATGATAAAATCGGCTCCCGCTTCAATAAATGCTTCGGCATGTGCCACGGTTTTAATAGTACCAATACCCAGTAACATACCCGGCATAGCCACATCACGCTGAGCCAGTAAATACTTGAAATTATCCAATGCCTTTTCACCGCGATTGGTGTATTCAATTACCCGTACACCCGCAGTGTACAATGCTTTCGCTACTTCCAGTGTTACCGTGGCATCTTCATGGTAATACAATGGCAACATACCCTGTGTGGTGATCGACTGTATGATTTGCTGATTATCCATTTGCTGTAATTATTTTTTTAATAGTATCTACTGCGTTCGATGTGGTGTCGCCCTTCTCCTGCAACTTTCCAAATGCGGCCGCCGCTGCATAATTAATGGTCTCTTCATTTGAATAACCACTCAATGCTGCATGAATCAGTCCTGCCATAAAACAATCGCCACTACCTACTTTGTCTATTACAGTATCTGTTCTGAAAGTTGTAGAGATCGCCTGTTCATTTACTTTATTTAATACGGCGAAATACCTGATCCCTTTTCCTTCATCAAAACGAAATGTATTGGCTACGGTTGTACAGGCCGGGTATTGCTGCATGATAGCATTAGCAGTTGTTGTTGCATGTGCTGCATATTGTTCTGATCCGATGAGGGTTTCATCCAATTCAATTCCTAACAAGGTATTGGCCGCCCAGATATTACCCATAACAAGATTGCAATAGGGCAATAAGGTTTTCATTACTTCCTTCGGATCTTTTCCATACTTCCATAATAAAGCACGATAGTTGAGATCCACAGAAATTTTTATCCCTTTGGCACTGGCTGCTTTCAGCGCTTCCAGGCAAAGGGCCGCTGCTGTTGCACTTACCGCCGGCGCAATGGCACTGAAATGCAGCCATTCTACATCCGCTAACACATCGTTCCAATGCACCACACCGGTTTCCAGCGTTGCGAATGATGAACCAGCCCGATCGAAAACAGTTCCCGCATTTTTCATATCCGTTCCCTGCTGCAGGTAATATAACCCTATTCTGTTACCTGAATAATGTATGGCTGATGTATCAATGTTTTTTTTGGAGAGATACGCAGCAATATCTTTCGACAAAGCATTATCGGGCATTGCCGTAAAGTATTTTACAGGATGCCCCCATACGGCTAATGCCGTGGCAGCGTTGAGTTCGGCACCACCCATAAAAACAGGCAACTGGTTTTGCTCCAGCCATTGCCCATTGGCAGCGGGTGATAAACGCAACAATATTTCTCCTAAACACAATACTTTCTTCATACAGTTATCTTCTTACCTGATCTCGGCAATAGCCACCGGATCCATATCAGTAAATGTATAATTCTCTCCTGCCATTCCCCAAATAAATCCATAACTGGATGTACCCGCTCCGAAATGCATCGACCAGGGTGGCGATATTACCGCTTCATGATTCGCCATTACAATATGTCTGGTTTCTGTTGGCTGTCCCATAAAATGAAATACACGGTGCTGTTCGGGTACATCAAAATAAAAATACACTTCCATTCTGCGGGTATGGGTATGTGGTGGAACAGAGTTCCATACACTTCCATGACTCAATACCGTAAGACCCATCACCAACTGGCAACTCTGTATACCCTCCTGGTGTATGTATTTGTAAATGGTTCTTTGGTTAGAAGTGGTTACTTCTCCCAAATTCACTGGCGATGCTTCTTCTTTCGTCATACTTCTGTTCGGATAAGTATGATGTGCCGGTGCCGATAACAAAAAGAAAACCGCCGGCTCTTTTGCACTAACACTGGAAAAACTTACTGCTTTCGTGCCTTTACCGAGGTATAAAGCATCTAGTTTATTCAAACTGTATGTAACGCCATCCGCAGTTACTGTGCCTGCTCCTCCTGTATTAATAATGCCCAGTTCTCTTCTCTCCAGAAAATAATCTGCACGCAACTCTGCTTCATTGCGAAGTATAACAGACTGCTGTACAGGTTTTACACCACCAATAATTACACGATCAAAATGAGAATATACCAGGTTGAGCTGGTCATCCTGCATCAGATCTCCCACATGAAAATTAGTCCGTAAAGAAGCAGTATCCATTCCTTTCACTTCATTAGGACTGTTTTGAAATCGTATTTGCATTGTTTTTATTTTATCGTGAGCAATTTAGTGAGTGGTGAGTAGTCAGTAGTGAGTAGTGAGT
>DPWF01000340.1:0-10053 GCA_003526435.1 Chitinophagaceae bacterium
AAATCAAAGATCAAAAAATCAAAAATTATTTTATGAAACAGATCATCATTATTTTATCCATGTTATTTGCTGGTCAGTTGGTTGCACAAACCAAATATGAAACGGGTATGCAAAAAGGATTAGAACAATTTGCTGCAGCAAAGTCTGCTGACGATATGGCTGCAGCATCGGCTTTCTTTGAAAGAATTGCAGATGCAGAAAAAGACAAATGGCTACCTTATTACTATGCAGCATATGCCAATCATTTAACAGGCTGGATGAATCCTAAAGCCGATAAAGATAAAGTGGCCGAAAAAAGTAAGGACCTGTTAGGCAAGGCAGAAGCACTGGAAAGAAATGCAGAAACTTATTGCATGCGCCAGATGATTGCCATCCAGCAAATGACGGTTGATCCAATGTCGCGTTGGCAGACATATGGCACCGAAGCCAGTAATGCACTGGCAGAAGCCAAAAAAATTGACGCTACTAACCCAAGGATTTATTTATTAGATGGACAGACGCTGATGAATACACCCGAAGCGTTTGGAGGGGGTAAAGCAGTGGCAAAAAAATTATTTGAAAAAGCAGTATCACTCTATGGCAATTTTAAACCAGCTTCACCAATGCATCCTGTATGGGGTAAAGAGGAAGCGGCAAAATTGTTAGCTGCCTGTCAGTAACTTGACTTGTAAACGAACACAACTACACAACTGTTCCAATAACTTTAAGCGATGGATATGGATCAACTGTTTTCCATTTTATTGATGCTGCATATTGCAGGTGGTGGTGCCGGATTAATAGCCGGCACCATTGCGGCATCCGTAAAAAAAGGATCTAAACCACACCTGTTGGCTGGTATTGTATTCTTCTGGGGTATGCTCACGGCGTCTCTTAGTGCATTGGCACTAAGCTGGCTCCCGGGTCATGAAAATTTATTTCTCTTTGCTGTAGGTGGGTTCACATTATACATGATCCTTACAGGTTACCGGATCGTTATTCTAAAGAGACGTTTCAAATCAACACCACTGAATATTCCGGCGTTTGATTATGTCATCACCATATTCGGACTGGCATTTGCAGTATTCCTGTTGATACAGTCGGTAAAAGGATTGTTGAACGGCTATATTTTCAGCATGGTGCCAGGGGTGTTTGGCGGGATCTGTATGAGCTATGTGTTACTTGATGCCAAATTATTAATGGGTAGAACCACCGTTAAGGCTACGTGGATGTACAGTCATATTGTTCGCATGATGGGCGCCATGATTGCATCATATACCGCATTCCTGGTTGTAAATGTACAGATCGATATGCAGTGGATATTATGGTTACTGCCAAGTGTAATAGGTGCTATCTTTATTGGCTTCTTTACCCGTAAATATGTAGTGTCTCCCAAAAAATAATGCTTATGCCTGAACAAACACAAGAAAATAAAGAGGGAACAGATTTCTCTCCCGAAGAAAGCCTGCAGTTGATTCAGTCTATGATTACCAAAACAAAAGATGCTGTAGCGGTAGACAGTTTCTATTTTCTGTTCTGGGGCTGGCTGGTATTTGCCTGTTGTGTGGTAGAATATGCTTTAATGGTATGGTTTGAATATCCGCATCATAATTTTGTGTGGTGGTCAATGCCATTGGGAGGTATTATTTCAGGTACTTATAGTGCAAGACAGGCAAGAAGAAAAACCGCGATGACTTATATAGAGGAAGCGCTTAGTTTTTTATGGATCGCTATCGGCATCTCCTTTTTTGTGATGGTATTTATCAATGTTGTTTCAGACGCATGGAAAACGGCTTTTACCTATTATATACTGATGTACGCCATCGGTACGTTTGTAAGCGGAAAACTCATCAGGTTCAAGCCACTGATAATCGGTGGAATATTGAATTTTATCCTTGCTGCCGTATCTATTAAGTTTAATTTTGCCAACCAATTGCTGATTGGCGCATTGGCAATATTGATCAGTTATATTATACCTGGCCATTTATTACGTATCAGACATCACTCAAAAAAGCAGTAAATCATGGCAGATGAAAAAAAAATGACGGAACAGGAGAGCCTCGACCTCATTACCAATATGATTCAGAAAGCGAAAAGCAGCTACCATGAAACAGGTATAGGTTCACTTTTATGGGGGTCAGTGGTATCTATAGCTTCTTTTCTTACCTATTTTCAACGCACTTATGAATTCAGTGTAGGATTTGATATATGGCTGATTGTTCTTGCTGCTATTATTCCACAAGTAATTATATCTGTCAGAGAAAAAAAATCCAATCAGGTAAAGAAATATGAAGATGATGCACTGAATGCAGTATGGCTGGTTTTTGGTATCAGTATTTTTGCACTTAATTTTTATCAAAAAACTATTCCTGAAGTAACGGCCGGCATTATAGAACAGGAAGGTTGGCAAATGACCAAACATTACCTTGATGGCAGTAAACCCGATGAAATCCTGAAACCTTTTGCCCCAAGTCTTTACTCCTTATTCATTATGTTATATGCTTTTCCTACACTTGTTACCGGAATCGTAAAAAAGTTTAAACCCATGCTGTATGGAGCCATTATCGCATATGGCTTATTTATCTGGTCATGCTTTACCCGTTCAGAATACGATTGGTTACTTGGCGGTGCTGCAGCGATCATCTGCTGGTTTATTCCCGGCGTTATTTTAAGAAGAAAATACCTGGCCCAACAGCAAAAGCATGTTTAAAGAACTGGACCCCATATTACATTCACAGTTGCGACTAGCCGTCGTAAGCCTGCTCATTGGTGTAAAAGAAGCGGAATTCACTTTTATCCGCGAAAAAACCAATGCTACTGCGGGTAACCTGAGTGTGCAGGTCCAGAAACTAAAAGATGCCGGTTATATTGAAGTAACCAAACAGTTCAAAGACAATTACCCGCAAACTACCTGCAAAATTACGCCCAAAGGCATCGAAGCCTTCGAAGCCTATGTACAGGCCCTGCAGCAGTACCTGAAAGTAGGGGGATAGGAGAAAATGTCGGATTTCGTATGTCTGATATAATTGATAAAGGGCCCTCTGGTCTATAGACTATTGTCCCCTTTCATCTTTTCACCTTTTCTTCTGTCTATCTCCCAAACTTCCTCAGTACTTTTGTGTTATAACTACACATGCAATCAATTATACAGGTAAAAGGATTAACCAAGTCATTCAAAAACCTCACTGCCGTAAAGGATTTATCCTTTACCGTACATGAAGGAGATGTATATGGTTTTCTGGGTCAGAACGGAGCAGGTAAAAGCACTACCATACGTATGTTGCTTACCCTCATTGAACCTACTGCCGGCTCCATCGAATTATTTGGAATGCCATTACACACTCATAGAACTGAAATACTACGTCAGATAGGTGCTGTTATTGAAAAACCCGATGTGTACAAATACCTGAGCGCTATTGATAACCTGCGCATTTTTGCCCGGCTGAGCGGGTTAAAACCTACCGACCAGCAATTAATGCAGCAATTAGAAATGGTAGGTCTTGCTGAAAGAGCAAAAGACATCGTGAAAACATTTTCACAGGGCATGAAGCAAAGACTGGGAATAGCCGTAGCACTTATTCATGATCCTAAACTCATTATCCTGGACGAACCCACCAATGGCCTCGATCCACAGGGAATAGCAGATATACGTAACCTGATCCGTCATTTAAGCCGCGATCTTAATAAAACGATCCTGGTTTCTTCCCATTTACTCAATGAAATAGAACAGATAGCCACAAGGGTATTGATCATAGATAAAGGAACAAAACTGGTAGAAGGAGCCGCTGCTGAATTGTTTGATCCGGCCCAAACACTCGTTGAACTCGAAACATTGAACAATGATGCAGCTTTGATACAATTGCAGCAAAGTAAATGGTCGGCAAACCTTCAGCCAAGAAGAACCGGAACCTTATTGATTAAACTGCACAGAAACCAGATACCTGATTTGCATAAAGACCTTGCAGGTATGCAGATTCCGGTACTATCCATGCAGCCCCGACATTCACTGGAAGATTATTTTTTACAGGTAACATCAGCACAACATGCGCACACTCATTAATATAGAACTGTACAAAATATTCAAAAGGCCAAGAACCTATATTGCTTTTGCTGCTATAACAGCATTGATTGTGCTGATACAGTTCGGGTTAAAAATAGACGGGCAAACCTATGTAGATTTTATGTTGAACGATATTGGTTCAACACTTGAAATTGATGGGAATGTTTTGAATGGTTACCTGGTTTGTTATATCATGCTGCAATTGTTATTGGTGCACGTGCCATTACTGATCGCCTTAATTGCAGCAGATATGATTTCGGGAGAAGCGAATATGGGAACACTTCGCATATTGCTTTCAAAGCCATATAGCCGAACCTCTTTTATGCTCGCAAAATTTATTGCTTCAACCATTTATACCTTACTCCTGCTGGTATGGCTGGCTTTTCTGGCACTATTTGTAAGTATGTGGGTTTTTGGAACCGATGATATGTTTCTCATGAAAAGCAGTTATGTAGTTTTATTAAAAGAGAATGATGTGTTCTGGAGATATATAGGCGCATTTCTTTTTGCATCCCTCGCCATGACAACCGTAGCTGCATTGGGTTTCTTCCTGTCGGTATTTGCTGAAAATTCCATTGGTCCAATTGTGGCAACCATGAGTGTCATCATCTTCCTGACGATCCTGAGTACCATGAATATTCCGGTTTTTAATACCATAAAACCATACCTCTTTACCACGCACATGATCAGTTGGAAAGAATTCTTCGATATACAGGTAACAGAATCCAACGAAGCCATATTGGGAAGCATACAGAACAAAGACAGGATACTTCATTCAGCGATAGTGCTGATAATACATATCATCGTATTTGTGTCGGCCGCAATTGTAGTGTTTAAAAAGAAAGATATTTTAAGTTAAAAGAACCCTCATGCAAAAACTCCTCATATTATTTTTGTTCACTGTTCATTATTCATTATTCAACTCCGTATCTGCACAAGATGCAACGGCACTTGTAATGAAAGTAAAAGCCAAACTCGACCAGGTGAGCGATTATGAGGCCGATGGAAAAATGAAAACCAATGTGGCATTTATAAAAGCCCCCATCGGTAAAGTAAAAATCTTTTATAAAAAACCGAATAAGTTCAGACTCAAAAAAGATGGAGGGATCTCTCTTCTTCCCAAAGGTGGTGTTTCTGTAAATATGAATTCACTGGTAACAACAGACGAGTTTGTGGCATTGGCTGCTGGAGAGGCAATGGTGGGAGGTGTAAAAACAACCGTGGTGAAAATGTTACCCACGAATGAAAACAGTGAAGTGGTACTGACTACTATGTATATTGACGAAACTAACCTGCTCATCAAAAAAGCGGTAACAACTACCAAAGAAAATGGAACTTATGAAATAGAAATGAGTTACGGCAAATTTGCATCTTTCGGATTACCCGATAAAGTGGTTTTCAGTTTCAACACAAAAAACTACAAACTTCCCAAGGGGCTCACACTTGAATTTGAAGACAACGAAAAACCATTAACAGAAGAACAGAAACTCAGGAATAAAAAAGGGAGAGTAGAAATAACATATACCAGTTATGCCATCAATAAAGGTATAGCGGATGCTGTGTTTAAGTAATCAGAATACATTTAACGACCAGCTACGCTCAAAACTTTCACCTGCGGCTAATTGATGAATACCCTCTTTTGTTTCAAGTGTACCGATGGTATTTACGCTATCTGCAATACCGCACCAGGGTTCAATGCAAACAAAATCAGCATCTTTGGTGCTCCAGATGCCCATATAAGGGAAGCCGGAATAAGTTAAAGTAAGTCCATGTGAATGCTTATCCGATACAATAGAAATAGCAGTAGACCGTAAAGATTTGAACACCAGTGCATCTCCATAAAACAATGATTTGCGTAATGGAATCTGATCATTGTTGTGAAAAAAAGGCATAGCTTCTTCTTTAATCAACCCATCAGGCGACAATGGCCAGATACCGGTATCTTCTTTTTCATTGAATTGCAGGTAATAATCTTCAAATACGGTTCCTTCAACCAAAGGCACAGCAAAAGCCGGGTGCGCACCAACTGAAAAAAAGATGTCATTATCATCCGTGTTTTCAACCTTGTACGTAACATGAATCGTATGCCCCTCGAGTCGATAACCAACTAAGAAAGAAAAATGAAAAGGATAAACCAGCAAGCTTTCTGCATCGGCAGATAAAGAAAAAAGTACTGAATCATTGGATTGTTCCACTACCGTAAACCTGCGATCGCGTGCAAAACCATGTCGGCCTAACTGGTACCTGGTATCATTAAATTGATAACTGTTGTTTTTTAATCCGCCCACAATAGGAAATAAAACCGGGCTTTTCTTACCCCAGAAAATGGGGTCGCCAGACCACATATACTCTAGTTTTGTAACACTATGTACAATGCTTTGCAGTTCGGCACCTTTATCGCTGATACTTACCGATAGATGATCATTGGATAGATGATATGACTGCATGTACTATTCTGTTTCTTCAATCTTTTCGTCAACAGCATTGGCCAGCATACGTGCACTCATTTTGCGTAACGGGTTTTGACGCATTTCAGCATATCCGAGACGGAAGCGGATAATTTC
This sequence comes from Chitinophagaceae bacterium, assembly GCA_003526435.1. Taxonomy (GTDB): domain Bacteria; phylum Bacteroidota; class Bacteroidia; order Chitinophagales; family Chitinophagaceae; genus Sediminibacterium. The sequence continues at coordinate 6,601 of DPWF01000340.1, forward strand.
AATACATTCAAAAGTAGCTGCGAGGAACGAACTGTGGTCTGCTTTTCCTTTACCCGCAATATCAAATGCAGTTCCGTGATCGGGGCTCGTACGCACAGCATTTAAACCTGCAGTATAATTAACGCCTTCGCCAATGGCCAGTGATTTAAAAGGTATCAGACCCTGATCGTGGTACATGGCCAGTACAGCATCAAAACGTTCATATTGTCCACGCGCAAAAAAAGCATCTGCACTATAGGGACCAAATACCAGCATATTATGTTTGGCTTCTTTGATAGCTGGTTTAATAATGCTTTCTTCTTCACTGCCAATCAAACCTTCATCACCTGCATGCGGGTTAAGTCCAAGTACTGCAATTTTAGGTTTATCAATACCAAAATCTTTTTGCAGACTACTGTGCATGATCTTTAGTTTACTGAGAATACCTTCTTTGGTAATATGTTTGGCTACATCTGAAACTGTAACATGTTCGGTAACGAGACCAATACGCATATTTTCAGCAACCATAAACATCAATACATCACTTACGCCAAAAAGATCTTTCAGGTAAGGGGTATGACCACTATAATTAAAATCGGGCGACTGGATATTTTTTTTGTGAATAGGAGCTGTAACAAGACCATGAATATGACCGGCTTTTAAAGCCTGCGCCGCTTCTTTCAAAGAAATCAGGGCATATTTCCCCCCTGTTTCATTTAATTGTCCGGGAGTAATGGCAATTTCTTCTTCCCAGCAAGGATAGATATTTACCTGTTTGGGGTTGAGCCTGCTGAAATCTTTGCCACTTGCGTAGTTGAAATTGATCTCCGGTAAACTTTTCCGGTAAAAGTTGATGCTTTTACTACTGGCAAAAACAACAGGGGTACAAATATCCAATAAGCGATGATCACCAATGGTTTTCAGGATCAGCTCAATACCAATTCCGTTAATATCACCACAAGAGAAACCAATGACAGGTTTTTGCATTTCATTCATCAGGAAAGCTTTAGAGGGTAAAAATACGGATAATTCAGGGAAGGGGATCAGTCTATGGACCACCGACCATGGTTCATAAACTGCATGTACATTTACACCCTACATCTGCCATCAGACATCCGGCATATAGATGTATTTTTGCCACAATGGAATATACCCTCAAAAAATCACTTGGTCAGCATTTTCTGAAAGACGAAAATATATGCCTGCAGATTGTAGATGCATTGAAGCAGGAATCTTTTTCGCAACTGGTAGAAGTAGGTCCGGGTGGAGGAGCATTGACCAAATACCTGTTACAGCTAACAGATATCAGCTTTAAAGCAGTAGAGCTGGATGATGAAAAAGTGGCTTATCTGGAACATACATATCCTGCCATCAAAGGAAAAATCATTCACGAAAGTATACTCGATGTTGCTGTGCCATTTCGTGAACAGTTTACAGTGGTGGGTAATTTTCCTTATAATATTTCATCGCAGATATTATTCCGCATACTTGAATGGAAACAGCAGGTGCCGGTAATGATAGGCATGTTTCAAAAAGAAGTAGCAGAACGGGTAGCATCAAAATCAGGTAACAAAGAATATGGAATATTAAGTGTGCTGGTACAGGCATTTTACGAAGTGGAATATTTGTTTGATGTAACCCAACAGGCTTTTAACCCGCCACCCAAAGTAATGAGTGGGGTAATTAAACTAAAACGCAGAGAAACTGTTTATGAGATGAAGAGCGAGCGTGCATTTTTTGTGCTGGTGAAAGCAGCTTTTAATCAGCGGAGAAAAATGTTGCGTAACCCGTTAAAAGGTATGTTTACGCCCGAAGTATTACAGGAAGCAATATTTACCAAAAGAGCAGAACAGTTAACCGTTGCAGATTTTGCAGCGCTTACTTTCCGCATGAAATAATAAGATACAAGAAAGAAGATGCCAGGGAACAAGGTGATTATAACAGCAAAAGCAAACCCATATTTGTTGGAAAGACTGGAACGGGCCGGTTATAACTGTGTGTATGCGCCAGCTATTCAGTATGAAGAGTTGAAAGCGCAAATGGATGGTTGTACCGGCTTAATTGTTACTACCCGGTTAAAGATAGATCGTGAACTATTGGACGCTGCCACATCACTTGAATGGATTGGCCGTTTGGGAAGTGGTATGGAAAAAATTGATGTAGCTTATGCAAGATCAAAAGGTATCAGGTGCGAAAGCAGTCCGGAAGGCAATCGCAATGCAGTGGCAGAGCAGGCATTGGGTATGTTACTTGGTTTGATGAACAGAATCAACAGTAGTTACCAGGAAATAAAAGCAGGTAAATGGATCAGGGATGCCAATAGGGGCGATGAACTTACTGGTAAAACCGTTGGTATCATTGGTTTTGGTAATACGGGGGAGTCATTCGCTAAAAAACTGGCTTCATTTGAAGTAACCATACTGGCCAATGATCTGTATAAAACAGATTTTGCAAAAGCGGCTGTCCGCGAAGCAGGTGTGGAGCAAATTCATCGTTATGCCGATGTGGTGAGTCTTCACCTGCCTTTAAATGAATCGACCTATCATTATGCGAATGATGATTTTTTTAATGGGTTAGAGCGACAACCTTATTTTCTCAGTACCTGCCGTGGAAAAGTAACCGATACCAAAGCGCTGATACGGGCGTTAAAAAACGGAAAAATCAAAGCAGCGGCATTAGATGTATTGGAAAATGAGAAGCTGGAAACCTATACACAAGATGAACAGGCAGATCTCGACTGGTTACTGGAGCAGCCCAATGTGCTCATAACACCACATATAGCAGGTTACAGTCATGAATCGTATTACCTGATGCCAAAAATAGTGTTGGATAAACTGGGCATTCAGGAATAAGCATCAGACGGTTTCGCGGGCATAAACTTTTTCGCCATCCATCTTTCGCACATATAACCAGGTACAAAATGCCGGTATAAGTATCTGATACAGCATCATGAATAAAAAGACGAGCAGATCGTTTTGTTGAAACGAAGTATTTTTTATGGGTATCAGTATATGGTTCCCGATTGAACCGCCCGAGAAAAGAATACTACCAACACAGTTCCAACCCAGGTGCAAGCCGATAGGAAGATAGAGTGAATTGGTTTTGAGAAAAGCATAAGCAAACATCCACCCCGCAGCGGCGGTGATTAGAAAGATAAAAATCATTTGTACAGGTTGCCCGATAGCTCCGTAGGAAAACCAGTGATAAATGCCAAATGCAATTGTTGAGAGCCACAGGCCTTTGGTAGGCCCAAGTCTTTTTAAAGCAATATAAAATAATGCACCCCTGAAAATGAGTTCTTCGAATAACACCGATCGTAGCATCCACCAGAAAGCCCGGGCAAAATCGGAAAGATGATAAGACCTATTCAGTTGCCAGGAAGTGCCGGTTAGCAAAGAACGAATCAGGTGAAAACAGGCCGCCAATAATATGGCCATAACCAAACCTGTTAAGAATTGTTTATACCTTATCGTC
>DPWF01000340.1:10078-12760 GCA_003526435.1 Chitinophagaceae bacterium
GCCAAGTACAGAAAGATTTTTTCTTTCAACCAGCTTAAGCAAAATGAATGAAATAATTAGTTCAACAAGAAGACCAGCCATAAAGGGTTATTGTTTTTGAACTGGTATAAATTCTTTAACCACCTCACCTGTCAGATTCAAAGTAGCATCCTCTCCAAATAGAAATTCTTTATACCTGATTTGATTATTATGCAAACTCAGTATGGATTTATCAGTCATCTGAAAGAAGGCGGAGTCAATTTTACACTTATCAGCTAATACTACTGTGCCATCATTTTTTCCCTGTACCATTAACCGTTTGATTTCGCAGTCTTGCATTTTTACAGATGACACATGTTCAGCATTTACCTTGAATTTTTCTGAATGAAAATTATTTACAAATATTCGTGAATGCCTGCCTTCAATGGATTCCAGGTTGTTGCAGAGGATCGTAAGGGAAATGTTGCCCTGTATAAAGGGTTTGTTTATTCTGATATACAAAGTGTCATTGATAACCTGATAATTCAGGTTATTCTCAATGTCAGCATAAAAAGGTTTCAATAGCTGATAGCCAGGATTGGAAGAGGATGCTACGGTGATATCTAAAAGTGAAAAATTTGCACTATCAGGAATAGTCATCTCTTTAATATGATGAAACGGCGGCAGTGAAATTTCTTTATAGTAAGAAGCGATTTTTTTATTGTCGTATTCGCTTTTCAGTTTGATATTGGCTGTTGTAATGCCAACTACACAACTCATCACAGAAGCGATAAACAGTATATTACTTTTTTTCATTCGTTGTCTATTTTGAAGATTTGAATTGTTCATAATAAGCGAGGAGTTCATCATTTTTGATGCCGAGCAGTACAGCAGTTTTCATAAAAATGTGCAATTCATTGGCTAGAAATTCTTCTTTTCGGTAATCAAATGCCTTTTGTTCTCCGTCTTTTGCCACGAAAAAGCCAACGCCCCTTTTATTGTATATAATTTGAAGTGTCTGTAATAATTCATAAGTACGCATCACAGTATTCGGATTTACTTCAAGTTGAACGGCCATTTCTCTCACTGAAGGGATGCGCTCTTCTTCAGGGAATTGCCTCAGCATGATTTTTTCACAAATCATATCCGAAATCTGGAGATAGATAGCTTTATTACTGTTGAATTGCATTACAGTGCTTTTATACTTGTTTTTCTTTCAATTTAAAATAGGTAGCTGACCAACAGCAGATAAATATGCTGGCAGGTATCAGTATGGAAAGTACCTGGTCCCATTTCTCTGGTAATGAAACAATCCCTTTAATTATTTTGCCGTCATCGATCCTGAATGAATCATTAAAAAACTTACCTCTGGGTACAATAGCTTCAGGAATCAGGGCCATCATTGATTTGTTGTTGTAAAAGCTGATGATGGTAAAAGTGAGTATAATAAAAAGAGTGGATAGGATAAACGCATTTTTTTCAAATGATAAAGATCCCAGGTGCATAAATGCACTCAGTAAAAAAAATAGCATCAGGTAAATTTGATTATTACGCTCGCCAAAAATATCCAATGGAGTTGCATGAAAATTCACCTGCCTGTCATAAGGCAGCACCCAGGCTGGCGGTGCAACATTGCTGTTGTATAACCCGCACATTAACTGATCGATGAATGAAAAAAACAGTATGAACACGATAAAGAATAGTACCTGTGTTATAATAAATCCCAACAAAAATTTTTCACCTGTNNGGCAGATTGATAAAATGAATGGCTTTAGGTTTGTTGGAAAAGAAGCCATAAAAAGCGGAAGAGAAAATAGAGCCACCAAACAGTAAGCCAAGGATAAATAGTCCGGTTTGTAAATCACTCGGAAAGCTGCTGTGTAATGAAGAAAGTACAATTAGTCCAAACAAAACAAATAGTAGTGAAAATAATCCGATCGTGTACAACAGGATACTTTTTCTGTTCTCAGACAGGTACTTTTTTAGTAAAAACCAAAAGCGTAAAAAACTGAATGCATTGTTCATATGCAGGGTTTTGAGTTGAAAATATCTTTCATCAATAATTTGTTAGCAATTGTTGCATTGAAAAACAGTTCGATGTCAACATGACTGTTGTATTCACCTGGTTGGCTCTTTATTACCGCAACAGCACCAAAGAGATTTGATTCACTATAAATATGTACCGGCAGATCGGCTTTATCGGTAAATCTTTTAAAACTCAGTTCTTCGGCAATGGTATCAACAGAAGCATTTACCAGTATATGACCATCATCAAGGATGATGATATTGTCAATCAGGTTTTCAAGATCTTTTACCTGGTGAGTACTTATCACCAGACATCGTTCATCATCAACATGTTCAGCCAGGATTTTTCTGAATTGCTGTTTTGAAGGGATGTCTAAAACGTTGGTGGGTTCATCAAAAATTAGCAACCCCGTATTGGATGCTATACCAAGAGCTATCCATGTTTTTTTCTTTTGTCCGAAACTCAGATGCTTAAAGTTTGAGTTGGGTACATTCAGGTGATCTAATAATTGCTTGTATTGCCCGAGATCAAATTTTGGGTAGAAGATTGAAAGACTTTTCGCGAAACTAATAATGTTGGCATCGGGGGTATCAATTTCTTCCGGAACAAAGAAAATATCCTGTAATAGTTTAGGTGAGCGCTTGCCAGGGTCTTCACCAAAAACAGTTACAACGCCCGAAGTTGGGAAAACCAATCCA
>DPWF01000196.1:0-2290 GCA_003526435.1 Chitinophagaceae bacterium
CTGCACATTCAGAAAGTTCACAAAGATACCCTGAGCCGTTTCGGGCCGCAGGTATACCTTATTATCTTCTTCGTCTGAAGCGGCAGTAGAACCAAACTCGGTAGCAAACATGAGGTTAAACTGGCGGATATCGGTCCAGTTGCTGGTGCCACTAATGGCACACTTCACCTTATTATCCTCGATAAGTTTTTTAAGGGCTGCAAAGTCATCTTTGGCCAGCAGAGCATCCATAGCAGAAAGCAACGCATCTGCTTCCGCCTCTTTGCCTTCAGTTTTAAGCCCCTCTGCATGCGCTTCAATCAGGTGATCAACACGATACCGCTTCTTGCTGTCTTTATTATCAATCATCGGATCACTGAAATTATCTACGTGACCGCTGGCTTTCCAGGTGGTGGGGTGCATAAAAATGGCTGCATCAATGCCAACGATATTATCGTGCATCTGCGTCATACTTTTCCACCAATAATCCCTGATATTTTTTTTCAGCTCGGCGCCATACGGACCATAATCATAGACAGCGCTTAACCCATCATAAATTTCACTACTCGGAAATACAAACCCATACTCTTTGGCATGCGATATAATAGCCTGGAAACGATTGTCTTGTTGTATGCTCATAACGGGGCAAAAATAGGAGATTAAGCTTCAAGCTGCAAGCCGCAGGCTACAAGCAGTGTAAAAAAGTTAATATGAGTGTAGAAAGCCGCAAGTTGCAAGCTACAAGGTTCAAGCCGCAAGGCTTGGGTGATTGCCCTTGTAGCTTGCAGCTTGAAACTTGAAACTTGTAGCTTTCCTCCCGGCCTTTCCTCATATTTTTTCGCCCGGCTCGTTGAAATCCTATAGTTTTATTGCGCTCAAAAAAATACAACATGCTCAGAAAAACATGCTTCAGGTTGCTTTGTTTGTTGATGCCGGCCATGACCCTGGCCCAGCAAACCACAGAGTATCCCAACGATTATCTTAGTCCGGAGTTCCATGCAGGCCGTCGCGCCGCATTCAGGGAAATGATGCCCAATAACACTGTAGGCGTATTTTTTGCCTCACAGGTAAGGGTTAGGAACAATGATGTTGACTACCAATATGCACAAAGCAAGAATTTTTATTATTTCACTGGTCTGGAAGAGCCCAATTCGCTCTTACTGCTTTTCAAGCAACCCGTAACTATTCTGGGTGCTACTGGTACTGAATTTATTTTTGTACAGAACCGCAATCCGCAACAGGAAATGTGGACAGGGAAAATATTGGGTGTTGAAGGTGTAAAGAATAAATACAAAATTGAAAATGTATTCACCAACGATAAATTCACGGCCAGTACTTTCGACTTTAATACAGTTGATTCCATCCTGAGTTTATACAAAGGCGAAGACATTCTCTCCAAATACAATACTGGCAACCAATTGTCGCGGATGGCTGGTATTATCGACAATGTCATCAATTCCGGAAAAAAACTTGCTGATCCCCGTTATTCCACCAGCAGGATTATGTCTGCTTTAAGAGGTATTAAACAACCGGAAGAAATTAAGTTGCTCGAAAAAGCGGCGGCCATGAGTTGTGAAGGTCATAACGATGTAATACGCGCAGTTAAACCTGGCATGACAGAATACCAGGCTCAGGCTATTATGGAATATAATTTTAAAAAGAATGGTTCTGAATATCCCGGCTACCCCAGTATTAATGGATCTTCAGAAAATGCTTGCGTACTGCATTATGTTACCAATCTTCGTTTAATGAAAGACGGCGATTTACTATTGAGCGATTGCGCCGCAGAATACCATGGTTATACGGCTGATGTTACCAGAACCATTCCTGTGAATGGCAAATTCACACCAGAACAGAAACTGATTTACGAACTGGTACTGGAAGCACAGGATTCTGGTTTTGCAGCTTGTAAACCCGGTAATCCATTTGGCGCTGTTGATGCGGCTGCGCGTCGTGTCATTAACCGCGGACTTATCAAACTAGGTATTGCTGCCAATGATCAGGAAGCACGTCAATATTTCCCACACGGCACATCTCACCATCTTGGATTGGATGTACACGATATTGGACCACGTACTTTACAGGAAGGTGTTTTCTTAACCGTAGAACCCGGTATTTATATTCCACCAGGAAGTAAATGCGATAAAAAATGGTGGAGCATTGGTGTTCGTATTGAAGACGATATCCTGATCACCAAAGATGGTCACCGAAATCTGTCTGCTTCTTCTCCCCGCACAGTAGCGGAGATTGAGAAAATGGCTAAGCAGAAAAGCATATTTGATAAATAAAACAATTTGAAAATTTGAAAATG
>DPWF01000196.1:2379-5770 GCA_003526435.1 Chitinophagaceae bacterium
CACATTTTCAAATTTTCAAATTAATTTATCATTCTCCTTATGCCTGTCTTTATCACGCAGGTTTTTCTTTTCAAAATTCTTCTCCAGCGCTTCGGTCAGGTTTATGCCGGTTTGATTGGCCAGACAGATGAGCACCCATAATACATCGGCCATTTCATCGCTCAGCTCTTTCCCTTTATCAGATTCTTTAAAAGATTGTTCTCCGTATTGCCGTACCATGAGCCTGCTGAGTTCGCCTACTTCTTCCATCAATATGCCAAGATTGGTTAACTCATTAAAGTAACGAACGCCTGTAGTATTGATCCACTGATCAACCTGCTGTTGTGCCTGTTCTATGGTCATGACTGGTTGTTTTTTATATTAATGGGTGATGAACCATGTACGGTTTTTATTCGCATTACCGTGGCTATAGATACGGCTCTTTGTTTAGCCAATTCAGCTTTATCACCAAAAAATAATGCATCGATTGTTGACTGAAATAAACTTACCCATCTTTCAAAATGCTGATCGGTAAAAGCAGATTTTGTATGCAGTTGCTGGTGAACGGCAATGGCATTCGATTTATACTTAGCTACACCAAATAGGATTGTTTCCCAGAAATCGGTAATCACTGGCAGGTGTTGTTCCANNCTGTAAAATAATGTCCGATGATGTCATCAGGAATGGCTTTGGCATAAAAAGCCCGCATCAGTTGTTCAATATCTTCCCTGCTTTCAATGTCTTTCATTCTTTGTTTTTTGAATCCATTACAATGGTTACGGGGCCATCATTCAGTAAACTCACTTTCATATCGGCACCAAAAATGCCTGTCTGAACAGCCTTTCCCAGGTCGACTGATAATTGAGTAATCATGGCTTCGTACATGGGAACAGCGATTGCTGGTTTGGATGCTTTGATATAAGATGGCCTGTTCCCTTTTTTGGTACTGGCATGAAGTGTAAACTGGCTCACGAGTAAGATTCCGCCGTCGATATCTTTAACAGAAAGATTCATGACCCCGTCTGCATCATCAAAAATGCGGATGTTAATAATCTTATTACTGAGCCATTCAATGTCTTCTTTTGTATCGGCATCTTCAATACCCACCAGTACCAGCAATCCTTTTCCAATGCTTCCTGTAATATTTCCATCTACCCGCACGGCTGCTTCACTTACTCTTTGTATCACAATTCTCATAATTGGTTCCGCTTTTTGTCCGAACTTTATTTTGAAATGAAGATAGATATTAGAACCGAGATATTGTTCCAGACGGCCCGCAGCGGAGGCAAAGGCNNTGTAAACAAGGTAGAAACCATGGTGGAGGGCCGTTGGAAAGTGGCTGAGTCTGTCTTTTTTACAGAAGAACAGAAAGCCATGATCATGGAAAGATTGAATAACCGCATTACTGATGATGGTTATTTACTGGTAAAGTCTCAGTCTGAAAGATCTCAATTGGGTAATAAAGAAGAAGTAATTCGTAAAATTACACAGCTTATTACTACTTCGCTTATCAAAAGAAAAATACGCAAGCCAACAAAACCAACCAAAGCAGCGAAAGAGAAAAGGCTGGAGTCAAAGAAGAAGCATACGCGTAACAAAGAACAAAGAAAGAAGATCAACAAAAACGATTATCGCTGAACCGTGAAAAAAACGACCATTTTCATATCCCTGCTTTTTTGTTTGCTGTTTTCAGCAAGTGCACAAAAAAAGCAATTGCTTACCATACGCTTCGATAACCGGTTTGGCTCCGAAAGACTTCAACCTGAACAAAGTTTTTACCTGAACGAGAATGATACACTTGTTATCAATCGTTTCAAATATTATATCTCACATATTCAACTCATTGATTTAACAGGCAAAACTATTGTTCCTGAAAACCAGTATTATCTCATAGACATTGCTGATGAGAAAAGCACTGCCATTCAACTCAGTGTTCCGGAAGGCCGTTATACAGGTATCCGGTTTTTAATAGGTGTTGATAGCATTCGCAATGTATCGGGTGTACAAACCGGTGCTCTCGATCCCTTACATGGCATGTTCTGGACATGGAACAGTGGCTATATCATGGCCAAATTAGAAGGTAGCGCAAGCAGCTCCATGATTGCAGGTAAACAATTCACCTATCATATTGGCGGCTTTCGCAGGCATCACAATACAACAAGACTTATTGAGCTGCAGGCTCCGGCATTTACAGATTCACTTACCATCATCGCCAATGCAGCTACATGGTTTAATGGTATTCATATTGCGAAAGAACCTGTTTGTCATAGTCCTGGTGGCTTGGCCGTTCGTTTTGCTGATAATTATAGTAAAATGTTTTCCATTCAGTCAAAGCAATGAGATATCAGAAAACGATAGCGATCCTTTTTGTTTTAAGTATATTATGTACCGGCTGGATGTATGTGGGTCATTATTTCAAACCTACGCCTGTGCGTTTTCTGGTACCAAAAGGCTGGCCACAACCGGTATATAATTTCAAAGAAAATCCACTCACAAAAGAAGGCATTGAACTGGGCCGCCAGTTGTTTTATGATACAAGGCTCAGTAAAGACGGCAGTATTTCATGCGGCACATGCCACCAGCAGTTTGGAGCATTTAATACCTATGATCATAACCTGAGTCATGGTTTCAACAATTCACTTACTACCAGAAATGCACCCGGTTTATTCAACCTGGCCTGGCAAAAAGAATTTATGTGGGATGGCGGTATCAATCACCTCGATCTTCAACCCCTCGCCCCCATTACCGCGGAAAATGAAATGGGAGAAAGTATTGCCAATGTGATCAAAAAAATACAGGCTGAAAAAGAATATCGCAACCTCTTCAAAGCAGCTTTTGGCAATGAAACAATCAACACACAAACTTTAACAAAGGCCCTCAGCCAGTTTTTACTTACGCTTGTAAGCAGCAACAGTAAATACGATCGTGTTAAAATGGGACTAGACAGTTTTATCCTTCCGGAGAAACTGGGTTATGAAATTTTTCAAAAAAAATGTGTGAGCTGTCATACTGAACCATTGTTTACTGATTATAGTTATAGGAATATTGGCATCCCGGTTGATCCTTTCCTGAAAGACCTGGGAAGGATGAAAATTACCAATGAAAGCAATGACTCACTCAAGTTCCGTGTACCCAGTTTAAGGAATGTGATCCGTACATTTCCTTATGGCCATGACGGGCGCTTTTTCTCTGTTCTCAGCATCATGGAGCATTATAGAAAAAATATGGTGGTTGGACCAACGACTGATAGTTTACTAAAAAACAGGTTATCCTTATCCAATTTTGAAATTGGTCAGCTTACCGCCTTTCTCTATACACTTACCGACAGCAGCTTTCTCAGCAACCCCAATTTTGCAGCTCCCGGGAAAGGCGTCAGCACTACAGCTCCTGTAGATATTCATAATAATTAATG
>DPWF01000024.1:0-164 GCA_003526435.1 Chitinophagaceae bacterium
GGGGTATCGGAACAGAGAAATTGATATTTCGTCTGTTTCGCTTAACAACGACCTGAAGATTGAACTCGAACCTGGCAGTTTGTTTCTGCAGCCGCTGGAAGTAAGATCCATCCGTGCTGCCGATAAAGCTCCTTTTGCTAAAGCCAATCTGGGAAAAGAAGAAC
>DPWF01000024.1:178-684 GCA_003526435.1 Chitinophagaceae bacterium
AAAGAAATCGTGAAAAGCAACCTGGGGCAGGATATTCCTTTTCTGCTGAACCAGACCCCTTCTGTTGTGATCAACTCCGATGCCGGCAATGGTGTGGGTTATACTGGTATCCTCATCCGCGGTACCGATGCAACACGTATCAATGTTACGCTAAATGGCATTCCGTATAATGATGCGGAAAGTCTGGGAACATTTTTTGTGAACCTGCCCGATTTTTCTTCTTCAGTAAACAGTATCCAGGTACAACGCGGAGTGGGCACTTCTTCCAATGGCGCCGCTGCATTTGGGGCTACCATCAAGTTATCGACCAACGAGTTTAACGAAAAAGCTTATACCGAATTGAATAACAGTATTGGCTCTTTCAATACCCGAAAGCATACTTTAAAAGCAGGTACAGGTTTACTGGGCAAACATTTTACACTTGATGCTCGCGTAAGCAGCATTCAGAGTGATGGTTATATTGACCGTGCCAGCAGCGATCTCAAATCTTTTTATATCAGTGGAGC
>DPWF01000024.1:711-2098 GCA_003526435.1 Chitinophagaceae bacterium
AGAAAAAACTTACCAGGCCTGGTATGGTGTTACACAATCGTTGCTTGCAACCGATCGTACCAATAACCCTGCAGGAACCGAAAAAACTGGCACACCCTATGATAACCAGACCGATAACTATACACAAACCCATTACCAGTTATTCTTTAATCATGCATTTAATCATTTCTGGTCTTTACAAACCGCTGCTTTTTTAACCCGCGGCTATGGTTATTATGAAGAATATAAAGCGAACCAACGTTTTTCAAACTATGGGTTACCTGACCCTATTGTTGGTGGAGCTCCCGTTACACGCACCGATCTTGTTCGGCAGCGCTGGCTGAATAATTATTTCTATGGACAGAATATTTCCTTGCAATACCGCAAAAAAGGAAATGAGTTTACACTCGGTGGCGGATGGAGCACTTATGAAGGCGATCATTATGGTACATTGCCCTGGCTACAGACCGGCACTGCACCGGCTGGCTACCGTTATTACAATAACCCGGCACTGAAAAAAGACGCCAATCTTTTCGCAAAATGGCAACAACGTTTTACCGATCATTTATTTGGTTTTGCAGATATCCAGTATCGGCATGTATCACATGATATGAGCGGGTTTCAGAACAACCCTGCTTTATGGGTAAACAGAGATTTCAATTTCTTTAACCCAAAAATCGGTTTCACTTACAGGCAAAATAACTGGCAGGCCTTTATCAGTTATGCCATTGGTCAGAAAGAACCTAACAGGGATGATTTTGAAGCCGGCATTACCAATCAACCGAAGTCAGAAAAATTACAGGATCTTGAGTTAGGTGTTGAATACAAAAAAAGCAATTACCATTTTGCTGCCAACCTGTATCATATGAATTATGTAAACCAGTTGGTTTTAACCGGTCAGATAAATGATGTAGGTGCATATACCCGTTTCAATGTTCCGAAAAGTTACCGCCTTGGTATTGAACTTCAGGCCGGATGGAGGCCCGCTGAATGGTTATCTGTTGGCGGAAATCTTACATTGAGCAAAAACAAAATCAAGTCGTTTACCGAATACACAGACAACTACGATTCGGGTAACCAGGATGCTGTACAAAGAAAGAATACCGATATTTCCTTTTCACCTGCCGTGATTGGCGGTTCTCAAATCATATTCTACCCTGCGAAACAATTTGAACTTGGTCTAACCGGCAAATACGTTGGCAAACAGTATATGGATAACAGCCAGTTGAAAAGAAGTGAGCTGAATGCATTTGCCACACAAGACCTTCGTGTAGTCTACAGCTTTAGTCATAAAGTATTCAAACAGGTACAGGTGATCGGACAGATCAGTAACCTGTTCAACAAATTATATGAACCCAATGGCTACAGTTATAGTTATACAAGTGGCGGGGTGTTTTATACCGATAAT
>DPWF01000024.1:2123-3113 GCA_003526435.1 Chitinophagaceae bacterium
AGAACAGAGAAACATCGAATATCCTATTTCCAAATTAGGCGTATTGAAAGTTGGATATTCGATGTTTCTCTGTTCTTCCGTTATTTATTCCTTTCCTGCCACGCCAGCATACCGCCTGTTACATTAATAACATTTTGATAGCCCATGGTTCCGAGGATGAGACATGCTTGTCCGCTTCTGTTTCCGCTGCGACAATACACATAAACGGTTTCGTCTTTCAGGTCTTCAATATCATCAACCTGCATGGTCTGAACTTTCCCTAATGGCAGGAGGATTCCACCAATATTAAATTCGGCATGTTCATGTGGTTCGCGAACATCAACAAGGTGAAGGGTTTCACCACTATCCAGTTTTGCCTTCAGTTCTTCTACGGTAATTGTTTGCATAATTAAAGATGATGCTGTTAGTTAGTTTTGATTGGGTGGAGGAATTATTCTTCCTGTATCACGTATCGGAGCTACATTACTGATATAAATATCCATCAGTTGCCCCTGACGAATTTTATTCGGTGTACGGTTGCCGGCATCATCCAGCATGTCAGATAAATATTCCGGTGTTTGTCTTACCACAAATGCAGTAGCTGAATCACGAACAGTGCCTACAGCTACAATAGCACCTACATTAATACTCATACTCGATAAATAGGAACGCGCTTCCGATAAAGTCATGCCAATCAAATTGGGTACATCCATCTCATTTCCCCCTAAACCACTTCCTAATACAAAATTAATGGTGGCACCCAGCGGTACTTTATCACCTTCTTTTACTGCCACACCATTATAAAGTTGTTCCAATACAGAGTTCCGGGCAATATCGGGTTTATAGGTAATGGTTCCCATTTTCAGTTGAAGGCTTTGAAGGTATAGTTCTGCACTCTTTACTGAATATCCTATAAGGCTTGGCATTTCTACCTGTGGTGGCACCATACGGTTTACAGTCAGGTAAATGGTTCTGCCCGACTTAACAGTTGCATCAGCTTCAGGTGTCTGG
>DPWF01000024.1:3183-3803 GCA_003526435.1 Chitinophagaceae bacterium
AAACAGAATCCTGTATAACAACCTCAAAACCTGCCTGTTCTAATATCTGGGTGGCGGCTGTTATTTCCTGTCCTGTTACAGATGGAACTTTGGTCGTATTGCCATATCCGGTAATCCACCCCAATAAAGAGAAGAATAAAATGATCAGGATCAGTATAATACCCAATCCGGCCAGCATATTTACCCAAAGTGGTTTTTCTGTTATTTTCTGTATCAACTGTTTCATGCTTCGGTGCAAACCTAAAATTTATCTGCAGAATAATAAACAAGTTAAAGGATTCCGTTTGTGTACCTGTTCTTTGAGTGATTTTTTTTCAAATTTTAACGAAGTGCTTCATTCACCACTGCCGTATAAAAATCTTTCAGCGCCCATCCTTTTGCCCTTACCTGCTGTGGAATTACACTGGCATCACTTTGACCAGGCACTGTATTTACTTCGAGCATAAAAGGCTGCTGCAAACCAGTATCGTAAATAAAATCTATGCGAACCACGCCTCTGCAATTCAATACTTCATATACACGTTTGGCCGCTGCTTCCAGTTGATCCTTCATATGGTTGTCGATTTGAGCAGGTGTGGTTTCCACACTTTTGCCCTGGTATTTCGCTTCAAAATCAAAGA
>DPWF01000024.1:3845-4627 GCA_003526435.1 Chitinophagaceae bacterium
AGGTAATACCTCGATATTCCCGTCCGACTTAAAAACACCAATGGTGAACTCACGGCCGCTGATAAATTCTTCCACCAATAACTGAGTATCTTCTTTAAACCCTTTTTCCAAAGCCGCGGGTAATTCTTCGGCTGTATTTACTTTACTCATACCAATACTACTGCCACCACTATTGGGTTTTACAAAAACAGGTAACCGTAATTGCTGAAGTATGTAAGCTGGTGAAACAGGTGTATGTTTAAACAGGTGCAGCGATTTAGCTACATTGATTCCGCTAAAAGAAACAACTGCCACCGTGTAACGTTTGTTCATGGTTAATGCTGAAGTAGCGGCATCACAACTTGTGTAGGGTAAACCCAACATATCAAAATAGCCCTGCAGTTTACCATCTTCGCCTGGTGTTCCATGGATGCATAACAATACCACATCAAAATGTATTATAGTTCCATTGTCACTGATGGAAAAGTCGTCCCGATTTACTTTCGATTTTTCTCCATTTTCTGCTTCATACCACCAGCCTGTGGCATTGATATCAATTTTATATACATCAAATAAATCTCTGTCGAGGTTATTGCCTACTGTAACAGCGCTTTTATAACTGATCTGGGCTTCTCCGCTTAATCCACCCGTAACCAATGCCAGTTTTTTCTTCATGATTATTTTGCAGGTTTATCGCAAAGATAGAGGAGGAATGACAGATGTCGGATTGCAGATGCCGTATATAAAAAATAAATCTGGCATCTACATAAAAAAGGTGAAGAAACTACCCGTCTCTTCACCTC
>DPWF01000294.1:0-9030 GCA_003526435.1 Chitinophagaceae bacterium
AGATACGATTATCAGGATTATATTTTCAGGAACGCCAGCGGAACAGATAACAATATCTCGATCAGTGGTGGTACCGATAAAACCAAATATTATATATCGGGTTCTTATTTCTATAACCAGGGTATTGTCAGAAATACCGATTTCCAGCGTTATAGTTTCCGCAGTAATATTGATCAGGTACTGAATAAATGGGCCAGTGTAAACCTTGGTCTGAATTATGTAAACAGTACAGCAAATGAAAAACCAGATGGTAACTCATTCTTCTCACCCATGAACTCGGTAACCATTATCGGTAACTTTCATGATATCTGGAAAAGAGATGCACTTGGCAATATTCAGGCTGTAGGTGAGCGTGGACGCGCCAATCCGGTTTCTGTGATAGAAGATATTAAACAGCGCCAGACCACCAACCGTCTGATCGCCAACCTGGGTTTAAAACTTCGACCCATCACCGGTTTAACAGTTGATTATACTATGGGTATTGATAACTATGCGCAGAATGGTACCACTTATATTCCACCATTTGCTTATAATGTGAGTACCGCATTCTTTGGTGGCGGACCCACACTCGATCCTACACAAAATGGTTATGCAAGCACAGGTAACAATAGTTTCTTTGCCATAAACCATGACCTGAATGCTACTTACAGCAGAAACATCACCAACAATATTAACTCTGTAACGCAGGTTGGTTTCTCACAACAATACGAAAAGAACAATTATTCTTTATTGCAGGGAAGGGGTCTTGCTCCGTTTGTACAAACTGTAAATGGTGCGAGTACTATTTTAGGTGGTGTGGATGAACGTAGTGAGATATCTATCTCAGGTGCTTATGTACAACAGAATTTTAAATACCGCAACCAGTTCTTTATTACTGGTGCAATGCGCGTAGATGGTTCATCTGTATTTGGTAAGAACCAGCGCAACCAGACTTATTACAAAGCCAGTGGTAGCTATGTAATTTCAGGTACCGATTTCTGGGGTAAATCATCTGTATCTAAATGGTGGGATCTCCTGAAAGTACGTTTAGCCTATGGTGAAAGCGGAAACCTCACAGGTATTGGCGCTTATTCAAGATTCAATACATACAGTTCATCATCTTATCTGGGAAGAACAGCATTGAACTCAAGCGGTACACTCGCCAACGAAAATGTAAAACCAGAAAGACAGCAGGAAGTTGAATTAGGTTTCGACATGTCATTCCTGAATAACAGGGTAGGATTAACAGTAAATATTTACAATAAAAAAGTAAAAGACCTGTTGATCAACCGCTTTATTGCACCAACATCCGGGTTTAGCAGCTTGCTCGATAATTTCGGTTCACTCGAAAACAAAGGATATGAGATTGTGTTAACAGGTAATCCGGTGGCGAACAGAAATTTCAACTGGAACATCACGGGCATCTTTAACCATAACCGTAATAAGGCCAACCGTATTGGACAGGCACTCACTTTGTTAAGTACCAATGCCGGTGCACCAGTAGCCATTATTGAAGGACTGCCGGTAGGTGTTTTCTACGGAACATTCTTTGCACGTAATGCTGATGGAACAGAAGTAAAAAATGCGAGCGGTATTCCTCAAACTGAAAGAGGTGTACAGAATACAGCAACTACATTTACTACAGGAAGAACAGGTGGTTTACCAAGTGGTGCGGTGTTGCGTAAAGTAATTGGAGATCCTAATCCTGATTATACCACCAGTTTGGTGAATGAATTCACGTATAAAAAACTGAGCCTGCGTGTACAGATCGATGCAGTACAGGGTGTAGATGTGTTTAATGCCGATTTCCGTACACGTCAGGGTGTAGGAAATGGTAAAGTAGCAGAACAGGAACAACGCGGCCAGTTACCAAGAGGATATATCAATGGTATTTATGCCATTGAAGAGTGGAGAGTGGATAACGGAAGCTATACCAAACTGCGCGAATTATCACTCAGTTATAATTTCGGAAAAATAAAAGGATTCAGCGATCTGAGTATCAGCTTTAGTGGTCGTAACCTGATTAGTTGGGATAACTACAAAGGATATGATCCTGAAGTGAATGCGGGCGGACAAAGCACCATTCTTCGTGGTATTGATTTTGGTGCGGTGCCTATTCCACGCACATTCAGTTTTGGTATCCAGGCTAAATTTTAATCCTCAAAATTTTTTGTATGAAAAAGAGTATTCAAATATCATTATATACAGGTCTTGCAGCACTGCTGCTAACAACGGCAGGTTGTAAAAAAGACTTTAGTAATCCGAATGCAGCTACCTCAGACCAGGTGTTCAGTTCTGCGAAAGGACTGGCTGGTGTAGTGGTGGGTTTGCAAAGAACCTATGCATCAAACGTAGCTTATGGCATGTCTGATGCAACTGGTTTAATTACCAACGAAACCATTCTCATGAACCCTGGTAACACATCTGAATTTCAGTTCAGTACCGGAGGAACAGCCGTAGATGGTACCAATGCCTTATTAGGTAATGTGTGGACCAATGCGAACAAAATCATCTTTGATGCAAATAATGTGATCAACGCAGCAGCTAACCTCAGCGATAAAGGTTATGCCAGCGGATTAATTGGGTATGCTACTATCTACAAAGCATTATCGATGGGCTGTTTGTCGAGCTATTGGGAAAAAGTACCTGATACAGTAGGTACAGCTACTACTACCTTCTCAGACAGAGCAGTAGGTTTTAACAGAGCCGTTGCAGCTATCGATAAAGCTCTGGCTGCCATTAGTGCCAATGCTATTTCTACGGGCTTTACGGCTGATGTGCCTGTAGGAGTAGATATTGTAAATACACTCTATGCACTTAAAGCACGTTACTCATTGTTTGCAGGTAACTATGCGGCGGCACTCGCGGCTGCAAATGCAGTTGATCTGACGAAACGTTCTACTATGAACTTTGAAGCAGCCAACCCGAATCCCGTATTCAATTTTGTAACGTCCACCAATAACGTGTACCAGCCGGTTGATTCTACATTGGGTCTGCCTGTAGCTATTGCACCAGACCTGGCAGATAAACGCATTCCGTTTTATACTGTGATCAATGCTACCATCAATCCACGTTTCAGGTTAAATGGTTTCTGGAACACAGCCACTGCTGCTATTCCATTATACTATCCTGGCGAAATCACGCTGATCAAAGCTGAAGCCTATGCACGTCAGGCAACACCTGATCTGGTCAATGGTGCAATTGAGTTAAATAAAGTAGTCACCAAAAAAGCAGCCAACGATCCATTGGGTATTGGAGCCGATCTGGCTCCGGTAGTGCCTGCGAATGTTACAGAACTACTTACACAGATATATCGCAATCGCTGTATTGAATTATACCTGTCTGGCATGAAACTGGAAGACATGCGTCGTTTTGGTAGACCCAATACCGAACGTAAACGTAACCTGTTTCCTTATCCATTCCGTGAGAGAGACAGTAATCCGAATACACCTGCTGATCCGGCATTTTAAGTGCACAATCAGAAAACTATCATGGGCCCCGGAAAATGTTCCGGGGCTTTTTGTTTGCTGATGATCCACGAGAAGCATTGATAATCATTTATTTGCCTATCTTACAAAATCATTTAAAATTCAATTCTTATTCATGATCCGCTCTTTGCCCCTCCGATTGTATTCCGGTTTAGGTATTGCCGTTTTACTCGTGTTCCTGGTAGGGTTTATTACCATTGATTCTCTCGAGAAGCAGGCAAAAGAGGCCGATATGGTTCGTCATACACATCAGGCTATTTCTTATGTAAGAGATGTTCGGTTTTCCATCATGCAAATCAGGGGTGGAAGAAGGGCCTATTGGGTAACTGCTGCACCACAGGATATGGATGCCTACGAAAAAGGCGCCAGTTATATACCTAACCGCATGACCCAACTCCGGGAAATGGTAAGAGATAATGCCCCGCAGGTAAAAAATGTATTGTTGCTCGATTCAATGGTGACCGATCTGTTAAGGTATTGGAGAACAACAGGGGCCATCCAGCCGGATATGCCGGTTGCTATTTTCAGAAGTATTATACTGGAGGAAGAAAAAAAGCTGGGCTTTATTACAAAACAATTAGAGAAAATAAAAATTGAAGAAGAAGACCTGTTGATAAAAAGAGAAGCAGTTGTTGTAGGGTATAATGAAAGAACCAAACTTATTTTATACATCGGTATCAGTGTTTTAATGATCGTAGTACTGTTACTGATTAATGCAGTGATTCAAACCCTGAAAAGCCGTTATAAAGCTGGACTTCGTTTGCAGTCTACTTTAGAAGAAACGGAAAAAGCGAGCAAGCTGGCGCAGGAAAAAAACTGGGTACTCGAAGGCATGAGCTATATCAACAACCGTTTACAGGTGGTTGATAGTTCCTCTGAACTGGCGAATCGTATCATTACTGCACTCGTTCAATACCTGGAAGTACCTGCAGGTGTTATTTATTTTGTGGACCGTGAAAATGAAAAGCTGGTTACATCGGCTTCAGTGGCGGTGAGTGCAGCATCCCGTAAAACATTTGTGATCGGTGAAGGCATTGTTGGTAATGCCGCCATGGCAAAAACCGTATCTATCATCAGAAATATTCCGCCGGATTACTGGAAAGTAGAGTCTTCACTCGGACAGGTTACCGGTAATGGAGAAATAGCATATGTGCCCTTATGGATGAATGAGGAATTAAAGGGATTGATTGAACTCGGTTGTTTTTCTACTTTTTCTGAGCTCCAGATTTCACTGTTAAAAAGCTGTACCGATATTCTTTCAGCAGCCATTAATTCATACCAGTCGAGAGATAAAATCAATGAACTGCTGGATGAGCTGCAGGAACAGAAAGAAGCATTGCTCGAACAACAGGAAGAATTAAGACAGACCAACGATGAACTGAGCAGGCAAACAGAAGAATTACAGGCTTCAGAAGAAGAATTGAAAACGCAGGAAGAAGAACTGAAACAGATTAACCTTGAACTGAAGGAAAGAAATGATGCAATTGAAAATGCAAGACATGCACTGACCCTGAAAGCAAAGGAACTGGAAAACACCAGCAGGTATAAATCGGAGTTTTTGGCTAATATGTCGCATGAGCTGAGAACGCCACTCAATAGTGTACTGATTCTGGCCAAACTACTGGCTGACAATAATGCGCAAAACCTGAATGCAAAACAAATAGAGTATGCCAATATTATTTATAAATCAGGGAACGATTTATTACAACTGATTAATGATATACTTGATCTTTCCAAAATTGAATCGGGTAAAGTTGATTTGCTGATAGAAGATGTTTCAGTGGAATCTGTGGCGCAGGATATTACGCAGTTGTTCTCTGTAGTGGCAGCCGAGAAACGAATTAATTTTACAGTAGAAGCAGGTGCAGGAGTGCCTTCAACCATTCAAACAGATAAACAAAGACTGCAACAGGTAATCAAAAATCTTTTATCCAATGCCTTTAAGTTTACTCCTGCAGAAGGTAATATTGGTTTGGCTTTCCGTTTATCACCAGGTAAGGAAAAATTACTCATCAGTGTATCAGATACAGGCATTGGTATTCCTCCTGAAAAACAGCAACTCATTTTTGAAGCATTCCAACAGGCAGATGGTTCAACCAGCAGAAAATATGGTGGAACAGGATTAGGACTGTCTATCAGTCTTGAGTTGATGAAGTTACTGGGAGGCAATATCAGCGTACAGAGTGAAGCGAATAAAGGAAGTGTATTTACGTTAGAAGTTCCATTTGTGTTTGAAGGAACTGCATCAATTGATAACAAAGAGTATGCGGATGAGTTTTTGTTAAAAGACCCTATATTATCAGCAGAACAGGTACGCGAACAGACGGTCGTTGCCGATGACAGGGCACAATTGAAAAAAGGGGAAAGATTGATGCTGATTATAGAAGATGATGTGAATTTTGCCACCATCATCCGTGATTATGCAAGACATAAAGGATATCAGGTAATTATTGCCCTTGAGGGAGATGAAGGATTGCACTACGCAAGAAAGTATAAACCCAATGCCATCATTCTGGACATTCAGTTACCGGTAATGGATGGATGGACTATTTTAAAACATATCAGGAGTGATGAAGCGCTAAGACATACTCCCGTTCACATAATATCAGCCTTTGACGATAGCCGTTTTAAGCAAGCCGATGTGATGGCTTATCTTAAAAAGCCTATTGATACAGATACTCTCGAACGTGCTTTCGGTATGTTGGGCGATCATATACGAAAAGGATTAAAACAGGTACTGATTATATCGGCCGTTCATTTTGAAGAAGATCATCTGCACCAGCTCGCAACTGAAAAAGAATATAAACTTCATTTCGAGCAGGTAACAACCATACAGGAGGCGGCAGCCTGTATTGACAAACAACCATACGATTGTGTGATTATTCATATCGGGGCATCCATACAATTACAGGAAGCGAAACATATTCATCAACACTTGTCCGACAAAAAATTACCCATCATTATACACCTTGATGAAGATATTACGGCTACAGATGAAATGGAGTTCAGGAAAATTTCAGGCATTATCATCAGGAGTGCCGTTACGGCCAATAACCGCCTGCTTGATGAACTGGAGCTGTTTCTTCATAAGATGGAAGGCGCAGAAACAAAAACCTCAGGTCAGCTATTGACACCTGTAAGTGATCATTCATTGATCAATAAAAAAATATTGGTGGTAGATGATGATATGCGTAATGTGTTTGCATTGAGTGCCGTTCTTGAATCGAATAAAATGCAGGTGTTGGCAGCAGGTGACGGACGTGAATCCCTGGAACAATTAAAAAAACATCCCGATACCGATCTTGTGCTGATGGATATTATGATGCCTGAAATGGATGGTTATGAAGCCATGCAGCGTATCAGGAAAGATTTAAAGATGGCTCATCTTCCCATTATTGCATTAACCGCCAAAGCGATGGCGGGTGACAGGGATAAATGTATTGCAGCCGGTGCTTCAGATTATATTACAAAACCTGTAGAAATGCAGAAGCTATTATCGCTGATGCGGGTTTGGTTAACGAAATAAACGGGGAATAAACGAATAAGGATGGGAATACCGGGCAGGCCGGAACTTGCGGCACATGAGTTTGAACAATTATTGCACATGCTTTATCATGTGTATGGGTATGACTTTTCAGGATACTCTAAAAGTTCTTTGCTGCGACGGATCCATAAGTTTATGGATGATAAGCAGGTAAGCAATGGTAAGCAACTGATTCAGCTATTGGCCGGAGATGTGGTAGCGTTTAACGGGTTTCTTGAAACTATTACCGTGAATGTTACAGAAATGTTCCGCGATCCTTTGTTTTATAAATCACTGCGTGAAAAAGTATTACCTGTATTAGCTACATATCCGCAAATTAATATCTGGCATGCAGGCTGTTCAACAGGAGAAGAAGTTTTTTCATTGTGTATTTTATTGTTTGAAGCCGGATTATTGCATCGAACCAGAATTTACGCAACAGATATTAACGCAGCCAATCTTGAAAAAGCAAGAACGGGTGTTTTGCCCATGCATCATATGAGAGAGTACACAGTGAATTACCGGCAAACAGGGGCCGTGAATGATTTCTCTGATTATTATACAGCCTTGTATGATCACGTACTTATTAATAAAGAGATCAGAGAAAGAGTTGTTTTTCTACAGCACAACCTGGTAACCGACCGGTCCTTTAATGAGTTTCAGTTAATTCTTTGCAGGAATGTGATGATCTATTTTAATAAGCAATTGCAGGGTAAAGTACTTCGTTTGTTTTATGAAAGTCTTTCTTCATTAGGATTTCTTGGTTTGGGTATGAAGGAGAGTTTATTGTTCTCTGAACAGAAATCAAAATTTACAGCGGTAGATCCGACAGTTAAATTATTCAGGAAAAAAAACTGAGTTCTTGAAAGATAAAAAATATGATATCATCATTATTGGCGGATCTGCAGGTAGTATACCTGTTTGTATATCATTGCTGAAAGCTTTAAAAAAGGATCAGCCTATACNNAATCGTTCTGATTGTTCATCGTATGCGTAATGTGGTGAGTGAACTGGATAAATTATTGTCAAAAGAAACCGGGATAAAAAAAATAACAGAGCCTGAAGATAAACAGTCGATTGGTCAGGGTAAAGTGTACCTGGCACCTCAGAACTATCACCTGCTTTTTGAAGAAGATGGTTGCTTTAGTCTCGATTATTCCGATCCGGTTTATTACAGCAGGCCATCAATCGATGTGAGTTTTGAAAGTGCGGCCATGGTGTATGGAAAAAAAGTATTGGCCATTCTATTAAGCGGGGCCAATGCAGATGGGGCCAAAGGAATATCGCTGCTGGCTGAAATGGATGCTGAATGTTGGGTACAGGATCCGGCATCGGCGCAATATCCAGCCATGCCATCAGCCGCCATTTCTATTTCAGAGAAAGTAAAAGTGCTGACAGAAACTCAAATGAAACAACGCTTACATGAATTATAATTATATTGCTGTCAGAGATGAATATACCTCCCATACCACAACACGACTTCACCATTCTGCTGGTAGATGACAGACCTGAAAACCTGTTATCACTCGAAGAAATATTGCTCAAGCCAGGCCGAAAATTTATCCAGGCACAATCGGGTAATGAAGCACTGAAACAGGTGTTGAAATATGAACATATAGGACTCATCATGCTGGATGTTCAAATGCCTGAAATGGATGGATTTGAAGTGGCACGGATACTAAAGTCGAACCCCAGAACAAAAGATATATCCATCATTTTTGTAACAGCACTCAGCAGGGAAGAACAGTATGTATTGAAAGGTTTTGCAGAAGGTGCCGTTGATTATCTGCAGAAACCACTTGATATTAATGTGGTGCGTGCCAAAGTAAACGTATTTGAGCAATTGTATTTTAACCAGTACCGCTTAAAAACGGCGTTGACAGAACTGGACCGCATCAACAAGCAACTGGAAAAATTTGTATACATCGTATCGCACGATCTGAAGTCGCCACTCTCCTCTGTCATCATGATGCTTGAACTCATCAAGGGTGATCCGTATGTAAGGGCAAATGAAGAGGTGAAAGAAAACATTGACATGGT
>DPWF01000294.1:9054-9261 GCA_003526435.1 Chitinophagaceae bacterium
GGAGGCATCTGGCCGCTTGTCGGAAATGATTATGGCACTGCTGGAATATTCAACAACAAGTTTGTCGCAGCAAACAATGGAAGAAGTAGATGTACACCAGATGGTTCAACAATTATCTGCTTTATTGTTTCCACCAAAAAATATACAGATACAATTATTGCATCAATTGCCTACACTGGTGACCAGAAAAGTAAAACTCGAACAGGT
>DPWF01000294.1:9287-10789 GCA_003526435.1 Chitinophagaceae bacterium
GAACCTGTTGAGTAATGCCATCAAGTACAACGACAAGCCCCAGGGATTAATACAGATTGGCTATACAGAGCAGGATGTGTTACATGAATTTTATGTACGAGACAATGGACCGGGTATTGCCGAAGAAGATAAAAGCCGGATATTCAAACTCTTTGAAATAACCAGTAACCAGTCGCAGCGAGACAGTAGCACGGGCATCGGGCTAAACCTCCTGAAAATTATTGTGGAAGAACAGGGTGGAAAAATATGGGTAGAATCGAAAGAGGGAGAAGGAAGTGTGTTCTATTTCCAGTGGATGAAATAAGGGTTTATTTATAATCAGTAATCTGTATTCTTTCTTCGCAAAAATCAATCTCCATCTGATCGTTACTGCTTACAATAATAGTTTTGCTGCTACAGTAATCTTTAATGAGTCTATGATATAAATCATATCCCGAAATGTCAAGATTGGTGCAGGGCTCATCCAGTAATAACAAAGGAACATCACTGAAAATAGCCTGTGCCAGTTTTACTCTTTGTTTCATACCACTGCTATAATAACGTATTTGTTTGTCTGCGGCTTTCTCTAAGCCAATCAATTGAAGTATGGTGTCGGTTGTAACAGTTGATATCAGTGGTTTAAAGGAAGCATGAAACTGCAAAAATTCTCTGGCGGTCATTTCCTCAATCAGTTCCAGATAAGGGGCAGCCAGCGATAAATAGTGATACACTTTATCATCGGCAACTTCAGTGCTTTTCTGCTGCCAGGTAATTTTTCCTGTAGTAAGGTTCAGGCTGCCGGCTATGGCTTGCAGCAGTGTGCTTTTTCCACTTCCATTCGGGCCGGTAATGGCGTAGGTTTTACCGGGTTGAAAAATAAAGTCAACTCCACGAAATATCCATTCCCGGTTAAATTTTTTACCTGCATCCGAGAGTTGAATCTGCATAAAGAGAAAATAAAATAATCGACTGTGGTTTAATCTTCTTCTGTAGCGCCTTTGGTGAAACGTTTGATGATACCTCTGCCGCTTTCACGGATAAAAGTTACGATTTCATCTCTTTCATCACTGGCTGTTAATTCTTCTTCAATAAACTCCAGTGCCTGCGAAGTATTTAATCCTTTGTTGAATATGATGCGATAGATATCGAGAATATGATTGATCTTTTCCAGTTCAAAACCTCTTCTCTTCAATCCCACACTGTTTACCCCACCATAACTCAGTGGGTTACGTACGGCTTTGATGTAAGGAGGTACATCTTTACTCACCAGGCTACCCCCGGCAATATAGGCGTGCTGACCAATGGTTACAAACTGGTGAACGGCACTCACGCCGGCTATCCAGGCCCAGTCGCCCATTACCACGTGACCGGCTAGCTGTACACTGTTGCTCAGTATACAATTATCTCCAATCAAACAATCGTGTGCAATATGGCTATAGGCCATGATAAGACAGTTATTGCCTACTTTGGTTTTCCAGCGATCGGTGGTACCGCGGTTGATGGTAACAAATTCGCGGATGGTG
>DPWF01000070.1:0-4182 GCA_003526435.1 Chitinophagaceae bacterium
CACCGCAGAGAAAGGAGAACGCAGCGTTTACGCTGAGAGAACTATATTTTTTTTATGGTTTCTTTTAACTGCTTGTTCATGTACGAATAGGCTTTGCTGATGAGTTTGCTGTAGGATGCATCTTCAAAAGTCATGGCCTCTCCGGTTTGTTTATGAAAGAGGTTCACCACCATCAGTTCCTGGTCGTTCATGGAAAGATCAATGTGGTAATGTTGTAAAACAGCTTTTAACTTGGTTGTATTTCTCATAACCGATAATGGCCCAAGTTAAGGTTAATGTTTAAAATAGTGATGCCCGGTTGAAGATTCAACCAGGCATCTTTTACACTATGCTATCTCCTNNACTCCGTTACAATGAATTGTGTAGAGAAGCTTTGTCGTCCATTCAGGGTTACTGTATAAACGCCTCTGCTCAATGCCGGTATAGGCACCGTCATTTCGTTTGCTTTTCCTGGATTAACATTCATCGAATACACTGTTCTTCCCAAACTGTTCCTGATAACCAGTTTACGAATGCCATGTTGTTCAAAATGAAAGCGAATACGTACCTGGCTGTTTTTCCTGGCCGGGTTTGGATATACCAGAGGTTGTTCCACAACCAGCTTTTCAGTTGTACGTATTGTCTTTAATGAAGCTGTGCTATTTGTTTGCGCTTCCACACGGAACGATGCAGTAACCTGGCATTTACTGAATAAATCAGTCACCACAACTTCATAAACACCCGGTGCAACATCCCATAAATTTCCGTAAGTAGATCCGCCTGTCCATGCATAACTATAAATACCTGAACCACCGGTTACAGACAGGTTAATATAACCCCTGCCCTGCTGATACGTTACGGCACCATTGATCACCGGGGCAGTTACCCCTTCCTGTATGTACACAGTTGTACTCACTGTAGTTCCATTTTCAGCCTCAACTTTAATATGATAAACGCCTGCAGTTAAATTGCTGAATACAGGTTGGTGAATACCTTTTGCATTGGCTTCTCCATTGATATAATATTTCAATGTTCCTGTAAAGCCATTTACATTCACAATACTGATGGTAGCCGGTTTGCCACAATTGGGATCTTCTTTTGTAAATACAATTTCAGGTACCTGAATATTGAAACTGGTACTTGCTTCACAACCCGTTACCAGGTCTTTTACTGTTAAGGTATACACACCACTTTCTATGTACCAGAGATTCGCATATGTTGATCCCCCACTCCATTCGTAAGTGTAAATACCCGATCCACCTGCTATTGTTGTATTAATAAAGCCCTTCCCATTTTCATAACTGATCACTGCATTGATCACTGGTTGTGTAAGCCCGTTTTCTATGGTTAGCTTTTGACTTAATGCAACTCCGTTTTCATCTACTACTTTGATGATGTGATCTCCAGCACTTAACATAGAGAATACAGACTGATCTATTCCGGCCGGATTAGGTTGTTCATCTATATAATACTTCAATGCACCATTTAATCCATTTACAGCAACAACCTGTGCAGATGCTTCCTTCCCGCAATTGGGTTGAATAATATTTAACTGCATAGTAGGCACTACAATGGTAAACATGGCTTTCGTGGTACATTTCGTAACCAGATCAGTCACTTCAACTTCATAGCTACCGTTATCGAGGTACCATAAGTTTGTGGTTGTAGCATCGCCTGTCCACTGGTAAGTATAATACCCGGTTCCGCCCGATACCTGCAAATTGATAAAGCCTTTTCCATTTTCATAACTGATGGTTGCATGAATAACCGGTGCAGCGATATTACCACCCACTTCTACCGTTTGTGTGTACACAAATCCATTCTGTCCACGTAATTCAATCTGGTAAGAGCCTGGTACAAGATTGTTAAATACCGGATGGTGTTTACCTGCAGGGTTTACGTTACCATCAATAAAATATTCAACCGGTGAACCTGTACCTGTTACATTCGATACAGTAATCGTTCCATTGGCAGCACACTGTGCATCCTGAACAGTTATGCTGGCACCTGGTGTTCCTGACACTACTTCTATACTTGCCGAAACCGTACAGACAGTTGCACTGTCAGCAACAGTTACCGTATATATTCCGGGCTGAACATTGTTTAAATCTTCTGTAACTGCACCGTTCGACCATGTATATGCATATCGTCCGCTACCACCTGTTACGGTGAGGTTGATGTTGTTATTTGCCTGTACAAGACTGGCCTGCAAATTATTCAACTGCCCGCCAACTTCTACTGTTTCAATATACAGGAACTGCTGGTTGTTGGATACTGTTAATTCATACCTGCCCGGCGCAAGCCCTTCAAACAAAGGTGATCCGATGCCGGCCGGATTGGGCTCACCGTTCAACCGATATTCATAACCCAATGTTCCTCCATTGTTAATACCTGTTACCTGTATCAAACCATTACTACCGCACGCGGCATCCTGAACACGGATACGTACATCTGCCACATTACTTCCACCTGCCATAATATCATCTACCAAAAAGCGAATACCCGTACTGTCTAACTGACTGGCAAGGAAACCTATTCTTGTTACCTGTCTGGCATCCATCGAACCATTTGCCAACAATACCTGCATTGGTATGCGAACCTGCTGATAGTTACCTGTGAAAGAACTCAGGTAGCCATCTCTGATCAATGATACTGATGAACTGAATGCACCAAAACGGTCTTTGAGGAATACGCTGATATCATTTCCGGGTTTAATATCAAGGGCCTTTACCTGGAATGAAAAATACCCCTTGGTACTCAAATCACGAATAGCCGTATCTCCTGTTCCTTCGTTCCAGTCCCAATGAACGGAGCTGAAACCAACAGTACCCATATGCATGTATGCCTGTAGTGCAATCGGGCCTTTATTACCAGCAACACTGTCTATTACCAATCGTGAAGGATCAACCACAATCACTGCTGCCCCACTTCCTTTTGTATCTCCATCCCAGATGATTTCTGTATTGGCTTTTTCGAGAACGGTAAAATGTACCTGTCTAGAAACACTGTTACCATCTGCATCTGTTGCAGTTACCCAAACCTGTTTATCTCCTTTTGACAAACCAGCGGATACGGTTGCTTGAGCAGTGTATACCCCGTTTTCCAGTTGCATGAGTTGATAACCATTTCCACCCACCGAAGAAAAATCGGCCATTACCTCCCGCAGGTTCTGATCAGGATCATTTACCTGCGCACGAATGGTTATTGCTGTTTGACCATTTGCATATCCTCTTTCCGGACTGATCATTACTGTATCAATCACAGGTTGTAATACCGGATGAGAGTAAGGGATGACGCGGATATCATCTATCCATACATCAAAACCTGTTCTGGCTTGGTTACTCAGGAAATTGATCTGCCATACTTCATCAAGTTTGATTTCAGAACCTGCTGTAAGTTTGGACAGAGGGATACGCACTCTTGTAAACTGATCCTTATTAAAGCTGCTGATAAACCCGTCTCTTTTCAATGCCACGGATGAAGATGTATGTAACTGTGCAGAAGCATCGCGCAGACTCACTTCAATATCTGCCATGTCTGGCGCGTTTGATTTGATATAAAATTCCAGCGCACCATAATCACTGATATTCACCGCATCAGCAGGATTATCATTGTTCGACATACGCCAGGTCATTACATTATACCTGTTCAATGCATGTATAAAATGCATGTATAAACTGCCCGGTTGCTGGTTACCACCAGTTGTAAGCCTTTGAATACTAGCTGTTCTGGCAATAGAATCTGCGCCATCAAAATATACGTTACCTACACCTTTGGTAATACTGTCGCCCTCCCATATCATTTTGGGTTGTGTTTTGGCAATCACACGATAACTGATATTGCCCGCTACATTATTTCCTGCTGCATCTCTTGCAGCAATGGCTATTGTTTTTACACCTGATGTTACACCTGCAGGAACCTGATATGACAGCTCATAAACACCAGTTCTTCCGGCTACTGCATGCAGTTCTGCAGAATCGGGTCCGCCTACTACTGAAAGATTTGCTTTTACCGAAACCAGGTCGTTATTGCCATCAAATACTTTTGCTGTTAATACAAATGAAGCCGTTCCATCTGAATAACCTGCCGGAGAGCTGATACCAACAGAATCAATATCAGGATAACTTGAAATATCTTCTTCAGATAAAACAAGATGACAGGCTGTTACAGGTGGAATTATATAATCGAAACTATTTCCATTAA
>DPWF01000070.1:4216-7618 GCA_003526435.1 Chitinophagaceae bacterium
TTTTCAGTTGTCGCAATACAGGACTGCCATTGTCAAACGCGTATACTTTAGCGCTTCTGTATTGTCTGCTGCTATTCACCTGAATGGTTACCGTTATGGCAGAATCCTGGCTTTTGTTTAAAGCAACTACATGCACAATACTGTCGCTTTCTCCTTCTATTGAAGCGTGTACCGATGTGGCATTGATATCGTTTGTATTGGATAGTACAGATGTACTACCGAATTTTCCGCCCTTACCATCGTAGTTACGGTAAAGATCAAAACCCGATTTCACAAAATCTACCACAGCACCCCAATAGTTGGCAAAATACAAACCCTGCTTACCAAAGATGCCCAGTGCATCGGCCTGCGCAATACCTCCCGATGCATGTCCGGTTCCCATATACGCATACTCGGTAATGCCCAGTTTGGTACCTGGATAATAATTATCAATGTGCTTATGCATTTTAGGAATGAAAGGAAGGAACTGTTGTACTTTAAATGGATCATTACCAATCCATGTATTTTCTATATAGGTACTGTCCCAAAGCGAACGCGTCATTTCCATACGTACCCTGTTCGTCTCATAATCTGTTCCGTTGTTGAATGGACTGATACCATTGTTGTTTCCCTGCGGATACCAGTGTACATCGAGTACATCGAGCAAACGCTTTCCGGTTTCCACGTGCTTCTCACGCATACGACCGAGATAGAGATCGATAAAAGTGGGATAATTTCCTTTTTCCTGGTCCCAATCGGGTGCAAACTGCAGGTTTTCAAAT
The DNA here is from genome assembly GCA_003526435.1 of Chitinophagaceae bacterium. Lineage (GTDB taxonomy): Bacteria > Bacteroidota > Bacteroidia > Chitinophagales > Chitinophagaceae > Sediminibacterium. The sequence goes on from DPWF01000070.1 coordinate 4,978, forward strand.
TCAGTGATACCCCATGAGGCCGGACCAAATACTTCTGCATTCGGATCCATTTCCTTGATCAGTGTAGAAAGCCCGATAGATTTTTCCATCAGGTATTTCACGGTTACAGGTGTATGCCCCCATAAACGGCTGTGTGTATCGAACCATAAACCTGGTTCATTGTCGAGTGAATAACCACGGATACCTGTTGATGTACTACTTGTTCCGAAATGATGTAAAAGATAATTCAGTAATTCATCTACATACAGTTTATTATCTGTAAGATCGGGGCGTAAACGAAAAGGCAATAATTCCTGTGGCTTACGAAACTCAACCGAAGTCCATCGGTTTGATGGTGCTGATTGTGATTCTGCAATGGCTCCATTTTTGTCTCTCGCTACATAGCCGGCCAGCGGTAATGTAACCAGTGAATAAGCGCCCTGCTGCAATGAGCGCTGATGAAAATACTTTATCGCAGCGCCTGCAGAATCATATTCCTGGTCAGGAACACCCTGCTGCCAGGGAACATAGTTATCACTCTCGTGATACCAGTCGCGACCGGCATTGGAAGCATTGTTCTCCCAGTTATAATTCGTTAAACGGTTACCACCCAAACGTTTTGAACCTGCAAATCCGTATGGATCATTGGTTCCGTAAATAAAGGGGCTGATGGGTTTGCGCTGTTGAGCCGTATTAATATTAAATACTGCTTTTTTCTGTGCGTCAGCAAAAAAAATGGTTAATAGAAAGACCAGTGTTACTATGATATACCGGTGTACGGTGATCATTTTTTTCTCACGCCATTTGCTTTTTGTCTCAGTGTACTGTTGGGCCATAAATTATACGGTTTACACAACACCTGCCATATGCAGGTGCTGGCTGTTGTTATACGATCGACATCGAAATTACCTGCAAGCGTAAAGCTGAAGCCGACTAAATAACTGAACCCGTATAATTGATACCTGAAACAATAAATGGCTGTACTGAAGAAAAATCTTGCCTTCTCACCTTCTCTTTGTTAATTCGTCTTGTATGTTTTAGTGTTACCTCATGTGAGGTTTTATTAACAAAGAGAAAAAGAGAAGGGGAGATTACGGAGAGAGCTTAAATCATGGTTTTACTGAGTGCATATTCCACACCCCTCAACTCTGCCAGTGCTTTTAAACGACCAATGGCAGAATAACCCGGATAGGTTTTTTTGTGCAGGTCATCCAGCATCTGGTGACCATGATCGGGGCGCATGGGTAGAGATATATTTCTTCTCTTTTGAATGGCCAATACTTCTTTAATTACTTCATACATATCTGTATCGCCTTCCAGGTGTGCTGCTTCATAAAAATTGCCTGCTTCATCTCTTTTTGTATTACGCAGATGCAGAAAATGAATACGGTCGGCAAAGCGCTTCAACATGGCTACAATATTATTATCTGCCCTGGCTCCGTACGAACCGGTACAGAAACACAATCCATTTGCAGGTGAATCAACTGCACTTAACAAAAAAGCAGCATCTGCTTCTGTACTCACAATACGTGGTAACCCAAGTACCGGATAAGGCGGATCATCAGGATGAACAGCCATCTTTAATCCACAGGCTTCTGCTACCGGCACTACTTCACGTAAAAAATATACCAGGTGTTCTCTTAATGTATCTGCATTAATTCCGCTATAAGTTTCCAATGCCGTTAACACCTGTTCTGGTGTAAACGCATCATCACTTCCCGGCAGACCCAATAAAAGATTTCTGAACAACTGTTGTTTTGCAGTCTCATCCATACTTTCCAATAAGTCATGCGCCGCTTTCTGATCTTCCATTGTATGCTCCTGTTCTGCACCAGGTCTTTTCAACAGGAATAAATCAAACGCAATAAACTCCAGTCTGTTAAAATACAAAGCCTTGCTTCCATCAGGCATGGTATAAGCAACATCTGTTCTTAACCAGTCGAGGATAGGCATAAAATTATACGTGATTACTTTTATACCACAGGCTGCCAGGTTTTGCAAACTGATTTTATAATTTTCAATATGCAAAAGATATTGCCCGTTCTTTTTTTTGATGTCTTCACTTACGGGTAAACTTTCTACCACTGTCCAGCTCATTCCTGCTGCTTCAATCAGCTCTTTTCTTTTGTTGATTTCGGCTACTGTCCAAACATCTCCTACAGGAATATGGTGTAATGCAGTAACCACACCCGCACAGCCCGCCTGTCTGATGTCAGATAATTTTACAACATCGTTGGGACCATACCATCTCATTGTCTGATGCATCAACATAGTTCAAGTATTATTGTGAAACAAAAGATGCGGCTGAAGTATTTGTTTCTTCAACCGCATCATGGGTTCAGGTTTATGATCTACTTCGAAAGTTAAATATACCGATTGATGAGGTTCTCCAGGTATTCCTGTTTACCACTTTTTACTGCTGGTGCTCCCTGTGCCACCGCATAATTTCTTAAATCTTCCAGTGTCAGTTTTCCTTCTTCAAATTCTTTTCCTTTTCCACTATCGAAAGATGCATAACGTTCTGCTCTGATTTTTTTATAATCAGACAGGTTCAACACTTTGTCTGCTACCACCAGTGCGCGGGCAAATGTATCGATACCACCAATATGTGCATGGAACAGGTCATCCGAATCGGTACTGTTTCTTCTGATTTTTGCATCGA
>DPWF01000197.1:0-6937 GCA_003526435.1 Chitinophagaceae bacterium
GTACGTTCTGCCAATACCTGTTTACGCATTGCTGCATCTTTTTCACGATCGAAATAGATGGTACCATCTACTATGGTTTTTTCTGCTTTTGCATAAATGCTCAATGGATGATCGCTCCATAAAACAAGATCGGCATCTTTACCCGCCTTGATACTTCCCACTCTGTCGTCAACATGCAACATTTTAGCCGGATTGATGGTTACCATTTTCAATGCTTCTTCCTCACTCATACCACCATATTTCACACTTTTTGCTGCTTCCTGGTTGAGACGACGCGCCATTTCTGCGTCATCAGAATTAATGGCTACAGTCAATCCTACTTTATTCATGATATAGGCATTGTATGGAATAGCATCGGTTACCTCTACTTTATAAGCCCACCAGTCTGAGAAGGTAGATGCAGCAGCACCATGCGCTTTCATCTTATCGGCTACTTTATATCCTTCAAGGATATGTGTAAAGGTATTGATACGGAATCCGAACTTCTCAGCCACACGCATGGTAGCTGTGATTTCGCTTTGTACATAAGAGTGACAGGTAATAAAACGCTGTTTGTTCATGATTTCAACCAATGCGTCCAGCTCCAGATCGCGACGTGTGCCTTTTGGATCGGCTTTCATGGCTTTCTCATATGCTACTGCTCTGTTGAACGCATCAGTCAACACCTGCTCCACACCCATACGTGTATCGGGGAAGCGGTTATTGCTGGTTGATGAAGTACGTTTTACGTTTTCACCCAATGCAAACTTGATGAAGGGATCCCAGTTTTTGAATTTCAGTTCTTCATCATTCACTCCCCAACGCAATTTGATCAGTTGCGTCTGACCACCAATGGTATTGGCTGACCCATGCAGAATATGCGATGTTGTTACACCACCACTTAACTGGCGATAGATATTGATATCATCAGGATCGAGGTTGTCCTGCATACGAACTTCAGAAGTTACGCTCTGCGCGCCTTCATTGGTTGAAGCCGATGCAATATGTGAGTGCTCATCAATGATACCGGCAGTAAGATGTTTGCCTGTACCATCAATAATAGTTGCGGCAGCATCACTCAGGTTTTTACCCACGCGTGAAATTTTACCGGCTTTTACCAATACATCCGTTCCTTCCAGTTTACCTTCTTTTTCACTGGTCCAAACGGTAGCGTTTTTAATCAGGTAAGTTCCCTGCTGCGGTAAAGTAGAGTCTGTGCCATATGCCGTAAACGGATAGGTTGTTTTACCAATCCTGCTGGGAGGTGTTGGTCTGGTGCGGGCCGTAGCTGTATCTGGTTTGGTTGAATTGAGCTTAGCAGTCCAGGTCATTCTGTTGCCTTCTGCATCTTCTGCCATACCATTCCAGTCGCCACCATTATTAAATCCGCTGAAGCGGATGATATTACGTGAACGTTTTTCTGGCGCAAAGCTGAATTTCACGGCTTTTCCATCATAGCTGAAAGTAGCGGTAACGGTATCTTTTGCAATTACAGTAGCCGATGAACTGCTTTTAACATCAACCGAATAAGTATTGCTTCCTTTTGGTCCGTTGGTGGTTAAAGTGTATAAGCCTGTAACGCTGTTCCATGCGCTTTCATTTACGGCATGTTTTATACCCTGTACCCAGTTTTGGAGAATGGTTGTTCTTTCGGCAAAAACGGGGCCTGTGGTAATTACGAAGTTGGCGAGTTTGCCATTATCAATACTTCCTACTTTATCATATACACCCAGCCAGGTAGCAGGTGTTTTGGTCAATGCTTCCATCGCCGCTTTTTCTGATAAACCATTTTCCATGGCTTTTCTCAGGTTGGTCATGAACGTACGGGCATCGCGCAGGTCGGCAGAGGTTAAGGCGAATGAAATACCTGCTTTTTCAATAGCAGCCGGGTTGGTGGGTGCCAGTTCCCAGTTTTTCATATCGGCCAGTGAAACCAGACGGGCATCATTTGGATCTTCAACATCCATGGCCGCAGGGAAATTCAATCCAACGATCAATGGTGCTTTGGTAGCAGCCACTTCTTTAATACGCTGGTATTCTTTACCTGTTGCTTTCAGTATATACTGAACACCAAACTCATCGCCTACACGGTCGGCACGTATGATGTTCCAGAAATCATTGCCTGCTCTGTCGGCCGGATCAAAAATTTGTGGAAGTGATTGCTGTTCATTAAAATATTTCAAAGTAATATTTACACCATCGCCTTTCAGCCCCGATGCAGATGGATTGTTCTTATACCATTGAGCATCTAAATATGTCTGACGCAATAATGCAATGGTTCCCATCAATGAACCCGGATATGACTGTCCGGATGTTCCTTTGTTAAATGAAAGATGGGCAGAAGCCTTGTCTTTCACTATCAAATAATTATCTGCATCATTGGCCAGTGTTACCACTGTTCCGGTTCCGCGGGTAATACCGTCTTTCTGGTGAGAGAGAACGGTACCAAAACCCATATCACGTAAAGGTTTGGCACGGGCCTCATCGGCGGTAAATATTTTGTATGCATTTACATCAGACTTCAAAGCCTGGTTCCAGCCATAAGCACCTTTCTGGTTAGAGGTTAACTGCGCAGGGGCATTGAAGTTAAATCCTCCGCCAGCCTGCTGACGCTGTGCCTGTGGCATGCCATAATCGCTGAAGATATCAATGAAAGAAGGATATATATATTTATCCTTACAGTCAACGACTACCGCATCTTTCGGAATGGCAACAGCATTTCCTACGGATACAATTTTTCCATCACGAATTACAAGTGTGGCATTGGTTAATGTGGTTTGTGCATCTTTTACAATGGTGGCATTGGTAAACGCATAACATCCGTCGCGCTTATCACCAACACCATTGACCTGAAATGTTTCCTGGGCCTGTAGCAAGGATGCAAACAGGAGCCCCGAAAACAGGAGCTTTAGTCTTCTCATGGTAGTGTTTAGATTGGTTTTTGGAAGACTTTAAAGCTACAGAAATAAGCGAGCCCGCAAAAAAGGTTTTATTGTTTTAAGGATGAATGGATAAAAGCAATCGGTAAACAGGCGTTCTATTTCTGCACCGGAATTAATTCCGGTGCAGGGACACATAGATTTATTTTGATGTGTCTGTTTCCTTTATGAATTTAATAACCCCATCCATAAATACTTTCTGGTCATCCCACATAGACAAATGGCTTCCGTTCGGACAATAGAGGTATTGCCCGTTTTTCACCTGTTTGCTCATCCATTCCATATGTGCCGGATCCATGGTGTCGTATTTGGCACCAACTGTTAATGTGGGCACGGTAATTTTGGGAAGATCCATCTTACGATCCCAGGTAAGCAAACGACCACCTACTTTAAACTCGCTGGGTCCCTGCATCATTACATAAATGGTTTCATTAATGTGTTTAAAGGCTCTTGCCACCGGATCGGGCAATTCGGGAAGGCGACAAAGGTGTTGTGTATAATATTCTTTGAAAACAAGTTCCTGGTAGGTTGGGTCTTTAAACAGGCCTTTGTCTTCATAAGATCGTAAAGTGTCGATCAGTGAGGGTCTCATTTGTGAGCGCAACACTCCATTGTATTTTTCATAATCGGGAATACTGGCCATCATATTACAAATGATAAGCCCCTTCAGGTTTTGCTGGTATTTGAGTGCATATTCAATACCAAGCATACCACCCCAGGAATTTCCGAGCAGGTAAAAATTATCTTTGTTCAAACCCAGCGCAATACGAACCTGCTCTACTTCTTCCACAAATCTTTCAGTGGTCCATAGAGAGCTGTCTGTTGGCTGGTCGCTGTAATAAGACCCGAGCTGATCGTATTCAATCATTTCAAAACCCTCTTTGGGAAAGAAACTTTCAAAGGCTTCCATGTACTCATGGGTCATGGCCGGACCGCCATGTAACAGCAATACTTTGATGCGGGGGTTATTGCCGATGGTTTTGGTCCACACTTTGAATGTACCCACCGGTGTTTTGATGGGAATCATTTTGATGCCCGCCACTTGTACGCCGGAATCTTTGGGTGCGAAATAATCTGTAACTGTTGTTTGTTTTTGATGGCAGGAGAGAACCTGGATGAGAAGGATGAAAAGAAGGATGGTTTTGATGGGTCTCATAGCATTTGATTATTGCTATTAAATATAGTTATTGTTTTTGGGGGAGTAGTGAATGGTGCAAATAATTAAGCCACAGATTCGCAGATTATTATAGTAAACCAATCAGTAAATCTGTGGCTTTTCTTTATGCCTACCTTGTCGTCTATTGTTCTTTTAGTAATGACTTAAAATCTATTTTATCAAAGTCTATTATCTCTTGTACTTTGCTTGTTGGACAATAATTTACTATGATGGGAAATAAGTGTACTTTTTTTGCATCAACCATTAAAACCCGGTTCACCCCTTCCCTGTATTTTGTTGGGCCGAAGGTTACGACAGCTATTCCTTTTGCTGTGTCAACCAATTTTATTTCAACACGTCTGCCTTCCCAGTAGTTGGTTGCTTCAATTATTGCATGTGTTTTTGAGGGAAAAGAAATTTTATCGAGTCTGCCAGGCTCAGGTCCTTCCATGGTATAGTTGATCGTTGTACTATCTGTTATTTCAAAACGAAAATGATAGCCCCAGTCACAAGGTCTGTACAAGTAATTTTTCCCTTTCAGTTGGTATAATACAATCCATTTTCTGGGAAAGTTTTCAGGAACTGTTTTCTTATGCTTTAAAGGACGGAGTCTTTTCAGTTGTTCAAAATAGGTGGCACTATCATAATGATTGAATACAAAATTTGTGAGCTCTCTTTTCGCTCTTCCGCTTGTATCAATAAAGATAGCCGGAGACCCGGGATTGGATCCTTCAGTGAGTTCTCCTTTTACAAATGCAGTATCCGCATGTTGAGCAAATGTTGTGTACGATATAATAAGCGCTAAAAGTGAGATGTATCTTTTCATCCTTCTGTTTGTTTAGCGAGCGCCTGATTACCGAAGCCAATGTTGATAACCGACCAACCATGTAGGAATAATGATGAACTTACTTTTCATGCTACTGTATGACGGACTCGGTGAGACTACTTTTCATATAAAGAAATCATCAACTCCTGTGAGCCATTTTTCCAAATACTATTTCCCAGGTCTATTAATTTTTGTTTGTCTGCTTCCATCACTTTTGCAAAAACGTTACAGGCATCTAACCCTTTTCCTTCACCATAATAAATACCAAAACAGTTGGCTGTTTTTGCCCTGGCTGGTTTACTTGGTCCAAAAACAACTTCTCCGGGTTCTGTGAAAACGGTTGCGTTTTCCTGGATGATATCCAGCCTGGGTACATCATCTATCCAGATTTCCTGTCCAGAAACCCTGGCATGGTAAAACGTTCTTGTAAAAGGTAAAATGCTTTTAAATGCCGCGGATGTTGATGGAGCATCCTCATGATAAAACTCAAACCTTATTTCCTCTCCATTTTGTGTTGTTAGCTTAAATCCAGCCATATGCTTTGTCGTATTATTTTATTGACGCTTTTCTCAAAAGTGCTTTATACGTCTGGCGCTAATAATCTGGCGACAATTCAAAAATAGTCTGAGGCTCTTTAATTCAGCATTTTCATCTCCCCATATACACCATCAAAATCTGTACGTCACTCGGGTTCACGCCGCTGATACGGCTTGCTTGCCCCAGTGTTCTTGGACGAATGCGTTTAAACTTTTGCAGTGCTTCGTTGGATAAGGCTGCCACACGATCATAATCAAATGTATCAGGAATCTGTGTATTCTCCATCTGACTCATACGCGTGGCGATCTCCTGCTCTTTCTCAATATAGCGTTCGTATTTGATTTGTATTTCAGACTGCTCAAGGCTGTCCTGATCAAAAGAGGACAGCGCCTCTTTTAAGGCAGGAATATATTGTGCCAGCGAACCAAGATCAACATTGGGGCGTAGAATAATTTTCGCCGCTTTTTGTTTTTCTGTAATCAGCGCCGAGCCAATTTTTTCAAAGTATGGGTTGATCTGATCCGGCTCTATATTCAGTTCCTGCAATACTTTTTTAATAGCTGTTACGTTGTTTCGTTTGCTGATCACTTTATCCATTCTGTCCTGCGACGCAAGACCCAAACGATAACTCAGTTCTGTTAAACGCAAATCGGCATTATCCTGGCGAAGCAGTGTTCTGAATTCTGCCCTGCTCGTAAACATGCGGTAAGGCTCATCAGTTCCTTTGCTAATGAGGTCATCTATCAACACGCCAATATATGCCTCACTTCTTTGCAGGATTACCGGATCGAGTTCCCTCGATTTTTGATGCGCATTGATACCCGCCATCAAACCCTGGCAGGCCGCTTCTTCATAACCCGTGGTTCCGTTGATTTGTCCGGCGAAGAACAGGTTCGGAACCAATTTGGTCTCCAGTGAATATTGCAATTGTGTTGGCGGAAAATAATCGTACTCGATGGCATAACCAGGTCTGAATATTCTGCAGTTCTCAAAACCCGGCACAGTACGAATTGCTTCGTATTGCACTTCTTCCGGTAGAGAGGTGGAGAATCCGTTTACATAGATTTCAACCGTATTCCAACCCTCCGGTTCAACAAATAACTGGTGACGCTCCCGGTCTGCAAATCGGTTGATTTTGTCTTCAATACTCGGACAATACCTGGGCCCTGTTCCCTCAATTCTTCCCTGGAACATCGGGCTTCTGTCGAAACCGGTTTTTAAAATCTCGTGTACTTTTTCGTTCGTGTAGGTGATATAACAACTGCGTTGATCGGCAGCTTTGATTCTTGGTGTATCGGTATAGGAAAAGCCCACTATTTCATCATCACCTTTCTGTTCTTCCATCTTGCTGTAATCAAGGCTACGGCCGTCTACACGCGGTGGTGTTCCGGTTTTCAGACGATCGCTTTCAAAACCCAGTTCAACCAATTGCTCAGTGATTCCGGTTGCGGCTTTCTCAGCAACACGTCCGCCACCAAACTGTTTTTCGCCAATATGAAT
>DPWF01000197.1:7037-17709 GCA_003526435.1 Chitinophagaceae bacterium
ACATTGGGCGTATTCTCCAGCATTTCTCTCCACTTGGCAGCAAAGAGCATGCGGTCGTTCTGCGTACGTGGGCTCCACATGGCCGGACCCTTACTCCTGTTCAGCATGCGGAACTGTATGGTACTAAGGTCTGACACGATTCCGCTATACCCCCCCAGGGCATCTATTTCACGAACAATCTGTCCTTTGGCAATACCACCCATGGCAGGGTTACAGCTCATCTGGGCGATGGTTTGCATGTTCATGGTAACCAATAATACTTTACTGCCCAGGTTGGCAGCCGAGGCGGCAGCTTCGCAGCCGGCATGACCGGCACCCACTACAATTACATCATATTGCGGAAACATAGTTTGCAAAGATAGTTCAGGCCATAGGCATTAGCTGAACTTTTTGAGGATTTCGCGTTCCAATAGAATGTCAGATAATTTCATGCCCGCATTATACCTGCCGAATTCTTCTGGCGAGAGGTCGGCAATTTGTTCTAACCACTCTTTGTTATCGATTATAAAACGTTCAATTGGGGCATTATTCCCCATGTTAGATATTTCCAGTGTTTCAATTTTCTCTAGCATCTTAAGACACAATGAGAAAGAGGTCTTGTTGTATAGTTCCTGAAAGTAAGGACGTACAGAAATAACATCAACCTTATTTCCCCTGTTCTTGTTTTGCTCTATTCGCTCAACCCTGATATTTATAAAACTCCAACACAGTTTTAAGTCTCCTTCATTAGAATAATCGAAATAAGCAGCCGGAACAATATGATCGAACTGCCAATTGGTACCAAAGTTCGCCCAGTTTAAGTCGTCGGTGAACTGTATTTCAAACCACTTCCTAAGGGATTGAGCATCGAGGCCAAAATACGGGGCATACATTTCACTCGGTGTACCCTCTATTACATATCGACGATATGCTAGTTGCCACTTTCTTTTTTCCCTGAAACGAAGTAAAGAATCGGTGACTTCTTCTTGCGGAGTCCATCTTTTTCTTGCCATAACTCAAAACTAAGCAATGTTTCATCCTGAAACTGGGATTCGTGGAACAAATCTTAACGCTATGTTTCAGGATGAAACTGTGTTTTGTGGAACATATATGGAAGGCTAAGGGGTTGATTCTGATTATAAATAACAAAGTCTGTTACAATTTCAAGTTCCCTTGAGAAAGCCACTGTAGTCTTTCTATTTATTAAACTTTCCTGATTTGTCCTAGGTCCCGATTCTTTATGTATTGCTCAAACGGAAGAAAGGTGAACTCGAGGAATCATCAACTTTGAACGTCGAAAGACCTGGAAGTTGGGCATTCCTCGGTTTCTCTGTTTACCATCCTGGTCTTACAAATAGGAAGCTCGATTAGCTCCTAGAATTGAATAAGCGGAGATAATAGTCTTCCTTCTCCCGCATCAGGCTTATTTCTGTTTTTTTCTTATCCCTATAACCACATAGGTGAAGGGCGCCATGAAAGATTACGCGCAACATTTCTTCCCGGAAAGAAATACCCAATTGTCTGGCATTGTCTTTCACCCGATCGGTGCTGATATAAATTTCTGCCTCTACCGGTGCTCCGGGTGCCGATAACCCAAAGGTGATGATATCGGTATAATAGTCGTGTTGCAAAAAACTCCGGTTCATCTCCAGCAGGTATTCATCTGAACAGAAAACATAGTTGATGCCGGCAAGCTTTTTCTTCTCTTTCCTGAACAGGGTTTCGATAAAACCACGAACTGTTGTTTTCTGCGCAAGCGTTAACTGTCTGTCTGCATAACGAAATGTAATTCTGTTCATACTCATCTATCTTCTAATACTCCAAAATTCGTAACAAAAACGCATCGCGCCATCCTACCTTTATAGAATATTTATAACCAGGCGATGAAACGATTGTCAGATTTAGAAGCAGGACAGAGAGCAGTGATCAATTCCTTTGAAAAAGACGAGATCTTTATCAAACTCATGGAAATGGGTTGTGTTCCCGGCGAGTTGGTACAGGTTGAACAGGTGGCGCCCATGGGCGATCCCATCTCTATTTCAGTGGCCGGTTATCACCTCAGTCTGAGATTAAGTGAGGCAAGAAGCATATTTGTAGAAGACGAGAAATAGTTATAAACAATTGACATTCAATATATTAGATGAATATTGGACTCTATTTTGGCTCTTTTAACCCCGTTCATACCGGTCACCTTATTATTGCTTCACATGTCGTGAACCAAACCAATATTCAACAGGTTTGGTTGGTGGTTTCTCCTCAGAATCCTTTTAAATCAACTACAGGTTTACTTAATGAATATGATCGCCTTCACCTGGTGAACCTGGCCATTGATGATGAAACACGCATCCGCGCATCTGATGTTGAATTCAAATTACCCCGCCCCTCTTATACAATAGACACGCTTACTTATCTACGCGAGAAATATCCGCAGCACCAGTTCAGCATTATCATGGGCAGTGATGGCTTTCAGAATTTGCCCAAATGGAAGAATGCAGATTTACTGATACGCGAATATCCCTTTGTTATTTATAAACGCCCCGGGTTTGATGTTACCGATACATGGAAAGCTTCTGTACAAATTCTTGACGCCCCCATGCTCGATATTTCTGCTACCTTAATCCGTACTAATATTCGCGAAGGAAAATCTATTCGTTACCTCGTACCTGATAAAGTGAGGGAAGAGATTGAAAGGAATAATTATTATAAACTTGGATAAACAGGATAAGGTGCATGGGTTATGATGTATCCTTTTTGTCTCCAGCAATCTAAACATCATACCTCTGAGGTTCAGTTATCAGGATGATATATATTATAATCCCAGTTCGCCCTTCTATAAAATTCATTTCCTTATCCGCCTCCCTTATAATAGATTTATCCGATAAACCAGACGAATGAAAAATAAACTGCTTCTCGTCGGCCTGCTGCTGGCCGGCATTTCCACATCTGCTCAATTAACTGTAGAGAAAATTATGCGCGACCCGAAATGGATCGGCTCATCTCCCTCCAATGCTTTCTGGAGTGCTGACAGTAAAAAAATCTATTTCAGTTGGAACCCCGATAAAAAAATGTCGGACTCCACTTATGTGTATAGCATTGGCTCTTCAGCTCCGGTTAAAGCATCTTTACAGGAAGTACAACTGGCGCAGGCCACCAACAATGCAGTATATAATGACAAGCGTACAAAAATGTTATACGCTTTACGTGGCGATTTGTATATGGTTGATATTGCTTCTGGCAAAACAACACGAATCACCCAAACACAGGAACAGGAATTTGCGCCACGTTTTATTCTAAGTGATGAATGGGTGGTGTACAATCGTAACCAGAATCTTTTTGGATGGAACACTCAATCTGGTATAACCCTTCAGTTAACAAATATTATCAGAGGAACTGAAACAGTTGTTACTTCTGCAGCATTAGGCGGAGCGGGTCGTGGTGGTTTTGGCGGCGGCGGATTTGGAGGAGGCGGGGGTCAGGTAAGACCAACTCCAACAACATCTGGTACACTTACCCAAACCCAGGAGCCCTGGTTACGTCAGCAACAGCTTGATCTCTTTGAAGTATTAAAAGAAAGAAAAGAAAAAAGAGATGCCCGTGCCGATTTTTTACGCGCCAACCGCGATACCGATACACTCAAACTAATTGGCATCGGTGAAAAACAATTACAGAACTTATTAATCAGCCCTGACGGTCGTTTTGTAACCTATCGTTTATACACCGCTCCGGCCTCTGGCAAAAGTACCATCGTTCCGGATTATGTTACAGAAACCGGTTTCACTACCGATATTCCTGCGCGTACAAAAGTAGGTGCAGCGCTGGGCCGTTATGAATTTTTTGTTTTCGATAAAACAAAAGATAAACTAATGGCTATTGTGGCAGACTCAGCTTCTGTACCTGGTATCATGGATCAACCAGATTATGTTAAAGACTACCCCAAACAATTTGGCAACCGTCGTGCACCGGTTCGTGGTGTAATGATCAATGGTCCATACTGGAACAACTCGGGTTCTGTTGCTATTGTTGATATCCGTTCACAGGATAATAAGGACCGCTGGATCATGCAGCTCGATGCAGAAACAGGTAAACTGAAATTGCTCGACCGGCAGCGCGATGAAGCCTGGATCGGTGGTCCTGGTGTTAGTGGGTTTGGTGCTACACTCGGATGGATAGATGATGCACAATTTTATTTCCAGAGTGAAGCTACCGGCTACTCACATCTGTACGTGTACGATGTAAAAACCAATACCAAAAAAGCGCTGACCAGCGGAAAATATGAAGTGCAGTCTGTTTCTCTCAGCAACAACAGCCAGCATTTTTACCTGCTTACCAATGAAGAACATCCTGGTAAACTAAACTGGTATCGCATTAATAAAGATGGTAGCAGTAAAGAAAAAATTACAGATAAAACAGGTGGTTATGAAGTAAGCATGTCGCCGGATGAAAAATGGATTGCTTACCGCTATTCATATAGCAATAAACCATGGGAATTATTTGTACAGGAAAATAGTGCTGGCAAACAATCGACGCAGATTACCAACAAAGCGGTTTCAGATGAATTCAAAGCATATCCCTGGAGAGACCCGCAAATGATTACCATTCCTGCTAGAGATGGCCAGCAGATCTATGCAAGATTATATGAACCCGCAAAAGCCAAAAAGAATAAAGCTGCAGTAATATTTGTACATGGTGCCGGTTACCTGCAGAACGTACACTACTGGTGGAGCTCTTATTTCCGCGAATACATGTTCCATAATTTACTGGCCGATCAGGGTTATACCGTAATTGATATTGACTACCGTGCCAGCAGTGGTTATGGTCGCGATTGGAGAACCGGCATCTATCGTCACATGGGTGGAAAAGACCTGGACGACCATGTTGACGCAGCAAAAATGCTGACAGAAAAATACGGTATTGACGCAGGTAAAATCGGAATCTATGGTGGAAGCTATGGTGGCTTTATTACACTGATGGGCTTATTTACCACACCAGATGTATTTAAAGCAGGTGCGGCATTAAGACCCGTTACAGACTGGGCACATTATAACCACGGTTATACTTCGAACATTCTGAACGAACCCTTTAACGACAGTATTGCATATGCAAAATCCTCCCCTATCAATTTTGCCAATGGTTTAAAAAACAACCTGCTGATCTGTCATGGTATGGTAGATGTGAATGTTCATTTCCAGGATGTAGTACGCTTATCTCAAAAGCTGATTGAAATTGGGAAAGATAATTGGGAGCTCGCCGTGTATCCAATGGAAGATCATGGTTTTGTAGAGCCCAGTAGCTGGACCGATGAATACAAACGAATACTAAAACTCTTCAACGACAAACTGCTGAAGAAGTAAACATAAAAAGAGCCGCTGAAAATATCAGCGGCTCTTTTCTTTATACCTATCGCTATCTTTTCTTGAAAATAGGAACCGTACTACATGGTTCTCCATACATAATACTTTTGGCCACCGGGCGTAGTTTTTTGGTAATGGCAACATAAGCCGCTTCCGGAATAGCAACATCACCACAGCCTTTTACCACTATTCGTTGATCCGCAAATTCACTTACATCAACTGCCTCGATATTTTTTACTAATTCCTGGTTAATCAACTCCTGTTCTGTTCCAACAATTACAATACGGGCAAAGGGTTCAAGATAACTTGCCACCAACATATAGGCCCACATAGGAATGATGGCATCAGCCGAACAGGTGATGGCCACATCTGCATCCTTGTATTCGTTCCAGTCAATCTGTAAAAGTGCGGCACGGAAATCTTTTTCTTTCAAAATCAACCCCATGAACAAATGATCTTTCAGATCAAATATTTTCCTGGGAAATGAAGGATAGTATTTTTCCAGATCGAAACTGATCAGTCCGCTCTCGGCTACTTTATTAACAATCACATCTGCCATACGCTCAATTTGA
This sequence comes from Chitinophagaceae bacterium, assembly GCA_003526435.1. GTDB lineage: Bacteria > Bacteroidota > Bacteroidia > Chitinophagales > Chitinophagaceae > Sediminibacterium. The sequence continues at coordinate 12,940 of DPWF01000197.1, forward strand.
GTATAAAATTACCATATCCTGCCGATATCTGCTTTCGCTTTACGAAATCCTTAGCCGTGCTTAGCTGCATGCTGGCCTGAGAAAATAAAAAACCCCGACATTATTGCCGGGGTTTCAATACTATTCTGTTACCGATTAATAAAATTTGAATCGGTTATCTTTAATTACGGCAGCACTTCTCAAAGCCTGAACGCCACGGAAAACAGCCACACGGTTACCTTGCATGAGGGTTTGTCTGATGGTTTCAGTATCCATCATTCCGGCACGGGCACTATTGCTTTCAACTTTTACAGCAAAAACACCAGTTAATCCGGCAATCGGTGTGCTTGTTTTACCCTGCAATGATTTATTGAACGCTGCACCTACAATTTTAGGTTCGCTTCCTACATTCGGCAGGAATGGCGTAGAGAAACTCAGACTGTCTGCACGTAGTACGGGAGACCCAATGGCTGCAGAAATGGCTTCCAGTGAATTACCCTTGAATTTACCATCCAAAATCTGTTTTGCTTTTTTCTCATTGCGCACAAAACCTTCCACCAGTGGTCTGGCTTCTGCGGGTGACATCGTTCCGGCAGGATTAATACCAGATACAATGGCTACCACATAACGATCTCCAACTTCAATGGGCTCCGATACATCACCTGTTTTGTTTTCATACACCCAACGAACTAGTGTACGGCTTTGTCCAACACCATTAACATTAAAATCATTCTGTTTAATATCAGCCGCAGTAAGAACGGTCAGGTTAGATTTTAATGCAGCAGCATCAAATTCTTTTTTTCCCTTTGATGCAGAAGCAAACTGTGCAGCAGCAGTGCTGGCTGCACTGATGGTTTCGCTACTTGATAAAATAGGTTTCGACAGATAAGCAATCTTATAAGCAGGATTAAAATTTTTCTGACCCAGTACTTCTACATAATGGTAACCATATTCGGTCTTTACAACACCTTTAGATCCTACTGGTTTATCAAAAGAAAAATCATTGAAAGTGCCCACCATTTTTCCCTGTTCAAAATAATCATATACACCACCGGTATTCTTCGTTCCGTCATCGGAATATTTAGCACACAATGCAACAAAATCTGCACCCCCTTTAATCGCAGTTTCAATGCTGTCAATTAATTTTTTAGCCAACGTATCGGGTCTGATCACCTGGTTGGTTTGAGGATTAAAAGTAGAAACCAGAATATGACGAACTCTTGCGCTGTCAGGCCAGTTCTTCACACCAACCATTTTGGCAATAGTAAAATTACCACCATCCTGGTAAGGTCCGTATAAAGCGCCAACCGGTGTTTTTGTAATAGAATCTTTATTCGGCTGCTGCATTCTCGATTTACTGAAATAGCTGTCGTAGTAAGGTAATTCTGTGCCCGCTTTGGTTAAGAAAGCACTCACATCAGAAGTGGTAGCAAACTCTTCTTTCAGGCTCATCAACTGGTTCAGTGTATTCAAAGTATCGGCTCCGCTGGGAGAAGCATTGAAATAAACATAATTAATAGAACGTGATTCTTCTTCTTTCTGGTATTCTTTACTATGCTTTTTAACATAGGCAGCAATATCTGCATCTGTTACTTTAACGGCACTATCAGAGATAGCGGCATAAGGCATATATACATAAGAAATACTCGCAATAGCATTATTGTCTGCCTGTTGTTTTTCAACCAGCCATTTTGGAACATAAGAAGCCTGTTGTAAAAGCGCAAGGTATTTACTTCTTAAAGTTTGCTCAACGGTAGGTTCTATGTAGGCTTTATTCACCATGTCTACCTGTTCTTTATTGGTGCTTTTCTTTAACTGGTTGAAAGCTTGTCTGGCTTCAGCCACTTTAAATTCACCAGTATTAGGATCTGTGAATTCCTGACGTAATGGAGAGTTAGGGCCAAATAAAATATCGCTCAGTTCTTTTGGAGAAACCTGCAAACCAAGTTTATCATATTCCTGAGTCAATACAAGTCTTTCAACTTCCTGCATCCATAAAGCACCGATCAGTTGATCGCGTTGTGCTCCCTGTGCTCCATACATACGTTCCTGCATGGCCAGTTTTGATTCGAAATCAAGACGTTCTATTTTTTCTCCGTTTACTTTACCAATAACAGAAGTATTGGAAAAAGCACTTCCGCCTCTTCCCACACCATCCTGGAGGATAAAAGCAATCAGCGCCAATGCAATAATGGCAAAAACGATCCAGGCACCCTTGTCACGAATTCTTTGAATAACAGACATAAATCAGTTTAATTGGTACAATAAATAAAGCCGCCACATCGGCGGGAGGCAAAAATAGGGGATTAAAGCATTTGAACAAATTGTGGAAAACCTATTTTAATGCAGACAGGGCAATGGTTGGACAATTGGGCAATTCATCCGTTTGAAAATATGAGAATTGATTTTAGAGTGTCTGATCGGATATGTCTGTTTAAAATATCAATCACATATCCCGAAATCCACACCCCCCTGTTTATAATTTGTATTTTCGGTGGAAAACTGGGGTTTTTTCAGTTTGAAATGTGGAAACCACTCGAACAAATACCCTCAATTCCGACATCAGGCATCCGACACCGGAGATTTTTCCCATTTTGCCCCGTGTTAACGCACAGTGAAATAAACGTGGATAGTGAAAACAAGTACATGTGTATTTGGTTATTCACTGATGTGGGTTAAAAAGCATTTTTCTAATATTACCGGAATGTTAAGCCGTGGATAAACATGTTAATTAGGGTGGATAAACCCATACAAGTTAACTTTGCATTCTGGGGATAAGTAAGTTATCCCGAAATCCACAGCCCTAATAGTAATAAGTGATTTATATAAATAAGTATTATTAAATATTATTACCGTGATTATGAACATTTCAGAAGCGAAAGGAAAATTACAGGAAAAAGGATTCCTCGATATAGAAATAGATGCCCGTCTGGATATTTTTGCCGAGATTGAGCGACTTAAGAAAGAAAAAAATGCCGTCATTCTCGCACACTACTACCAGGAACCAGATATTCAGGACGTGGCAGACTATATTGGAGATAGTCTTGGGCTGGCCCAAAAAGCCCGCGAAACCGATGCCAGCATTATCGTATTTGCCGGTGTGCACTTCATGGCAGAAACAGCCAAAATTCTAAATCCGAGTAAAAAAGTACTGTTACCCGACCTGAAAGCAGGTTGCTCGTTAGCCGACAGTGCCCCTGCAGGCCCGTTTAAAGCCTTCAGAGAAAAACACCCGGATCATATAGTGATCTCCTATATCAACTGCACAGCAGAGATTAAGGCCCTGTCAGACATCATTTGTACCAGCAGTAATGCAGAGAAGATTATAGAAAGCGTTCCGAAGGAGCAACCCATCATTTTTGCACCTGATAAAAACCTCGGGGCTTACCTGGCTAAAAAAACAGGCCGCGATATGTTATTATGGAACGGAGCCTGTATGGTACATGAAATATTCAGTCTTGAAAAAATTACCAAACTCAAAGTAAGACACCCACAGGCTAAAGTAATTGCACACCCTGAATGTGAAGAAGCTGTTCTGGCTGTGGCAGATTATATTGGCAGCACTACACAACTGTTGAAATACTCACAAACCGACAGCAGTAAAGAATATATTGTGGCAACAGAAACAGGTATTCTTCACCAGATGCAACAGGCAAGTCCCGACAAAACATTTATTCCCGCACCACCCAATAATAATTGCGCCTGTAACGATTGTCCACACATGAAACTCAATACACTTGAAAAACTGTATTTGTGTATGATGTATGAACAACCTGAAATTCACATGGAAGAAAGCCTGCGCCTCGCCGCTAAAAAACCCATGGACAGAATGCTGGAGATCAGTAAAGCTGCAGGGCTCATTGGGTAGAAAACAGAAGAACAGAGAAATGTCCAATATCCAACTTCGAAATTCAATATTGGACATTTCTCCGTTCTTCTGTTTCATTATCTTCCAGTAATGAAATCTCCCGATCCGATATTGATAATAGATCGTATTCCGGCGCTTGATCAGAAACTGATTGAATTACTCGAAACTCTTTCTTTAGAAGAATGGAAAAAACAAACCATTGCACCGAAATGGAAAGTGGAAGATGTGGTATTGCATTTACTGGATGGAAATATCAGAACATTATCCATACAACGCGATGGATATTTTGGAGTAGCCCCTGAAAATATAAATGGCTATGATGATTTACTTGCTTATCTCAACCAGCTCAATGCTGACTGGATTAAAGCGGCAAAAAGAATGAGTCCGAAACTGATAATTGAATTACTTAAAAAAACAAATCAGGAAATAGCTGATTATTTACAAACCATAGATCCATTTGCGGACGCATTATTTTCTGTGGCCTGGGCGGGAGAAGAACAATCGGCCAACTGGTTTCACTGGGCAAGGGAGTATACAGAGAAATGGCATCACCAGCAACAGATCAGACTGGCGGTTGGGAAAGAAAAAGAATTGTATACGAGAGAATGGTATTATCCGCATTTAGAAACATCGATGCGTGCGCTTCCACATCATTACAGAAACTTCCCGGGCAATAAAGAAGAGGTATTATCTTTTAAAATAACAGGAGAAGCCGGCGGAATCTGGCACTTGTATCATAATGGAGAAAAATGGATACAGGTAGAAGATATAACTGTTCGTGAAAATCTTATCACCATTGAAGGCGATATAGCCTGGAGACTGTTCACCAAAGGAATTGCTAAAGAAGCAGCAGGAATCGAGGTTCAAGGAAACCGGGAAGCAGGGGAACATTTGCTTTCTATGCTCGCTGTAATGGCCTGAGG
>DPWF01000271.1 GCA_003526435.1 Chitinophagaceae bacterium
AAGAAGACCTGTCTGTAGTGTTTAATTCTGGCGCGGCTTACGCTACTATCGGGAGTCTTGCTGTAAAACAGGAAACTGTTTTTGTGGAGTGGATACAAAAATATGGGGCCGATAAATTCTTGCTGGGTGCTGATGTAAAAGATGAAAAAATTGCAGTGGCTGGCTGGCTGGAAACAACAGATATATGGATTTATGATTTTATTGAAAAATACATGGGGCATGGAATACAGCAACTGTTCTGTACCGATGTAAGTAAAGATGGTAAACTGGAAGGCCCCTCTGTAATTTTGTATGAGCAGATACTTCAAAAATTTCCCCCGCTCCATTTTATTGCGAGTGGTGGTGTAAGTAATATGAATGATCTTGAAGTATTGCGTGAAACAGGATGTTCAGGAGCCATTGTTGGCAAAGCCATTTATGAAAACAGGATCAGTTTAAAAGAACTATCGAAATTTAATAGATAAATAATGACGAACAACTCAGCGTAAGCTCTGCTTCTCTCGCTCTCTGCGGTGAATATTCGAGTAAGTTCACCGCAGAGAATATGAGTTAACGGAGCTTTCGCAGGGTATAAAAAATAAAATGATTAATCTGCAAGATGCTGACAAAAAGAATTATACCCTGTCTCGATATTAAAGATGGCCGTACGGTTAAAGGAATCAACTTTGAAAATATACGCGATGCAGGTGATCCTGTTGAGCTGGGAGCGTTGTATGCCAAAACAGGGGCAGATGAGTTGGTTTTTCTTGATATAACTGCTACCAATGAGAAACGAAAAACACTCAGTGAACTGGTGAACCGGATCTCTCAAAATATCAATATACCATTTACGGTAGGAGGAGGAATCAGCAGTGTGGAAGATGTGCAGGTACTCTTANNAATATCTGTGAACACGGCCGCCTATAAAAATCCACAACTGATTGCTGATCTCTCCAAAGAATTTGGCTCTCAGTGTGTAGTGTTGGCAATAGATACCAAACAGGAAACAGATGGTCAATGGTATGTGTACCTGAATGGAGGGAGAGTGAAAACAGATACCTTATGTACAGACTGGGCCAGGCAGGCGGTTGATCTCGGTGCAGGCGAAATATTGCTTACATCCATGAATCATGATGGCACCAGACAGGGTTTTGCGCTCGATATTACAGCAACACTTGCCGGTACTTTATCTGTTCCAGTAATTGCTTCTGGTGGTGGTGGTACCATGCAGCATTTTACAGATGTATTTACACATGGCAAAGCTGATGCAGCACTTGCAGCAAGTATTTTTCACTTCAAAGAAATCGGTATACCGGAACTGAAAGAGTATCTTGCGCAACAGGGAGTGAGGGTGAGGAAATGAGGAATGTGAAATAAGAAATGAAGAATAAGAAATAAAGAAACAAGGTACAGGGGTAAGGAGCTATTTTTTTGATTGATTAAACTGTTTTATATATGAAAGTAGATTTTGGGAAATATGCGGATGGGTTGGTGCCGGCGATTGTGCAGGATTTTAATACACACAAGGTATTGATGCTTGGTTTTATGAACCAGGAGGCACTTGCCAAAACGGAGGAGTCAGGGAAAATTACTTTTTACAGCCGTAGTAAAAAAAGGCTCTGGACCAAAGGAGAGGAGAGCGGAAATTTTCTTGAACTGAAAAGTATAGCTGCAGATTGCGATAACGATACTTTACTTATTCAGGCGCATCCATTAGGGCCGGTTTGTCATACAGGTGCCGATACCTGCTGGAGTGAAAGAAACCATAGCGAAGATTTTCTGCTTTATCTGGAAGATATTATCCGTTTGCGGAAACAGGCTTCGCCTGAAGAATCTTATGTAGCGAAATTATTCTCCAAGGGTATTAATAAAGTGGCACAGAAAGTAGGGGAAGAGGCAGTAGAACTGGTTATTGAAGCCAAAGATGATAATACCGAACTCTTTCTGAATGAAGCTGCTGACCTGCTCTTCCATTATTTACTTTTACTTAACGCCAAAGGCCATAACTTAGGGTCGGTGATAGATATATTGAAAAAAAGACACTCGAGATAAATATGAAACAGTTCCTTTTTTTATTGTTCATGCCTTTTGCGTTGATGGCACAGGTAGGAACCAGTGAATATGAGATCAAAGCCACATTGAAAGGATTGGCTAACAATACAACCGTTTTCCTGATCAATGGCGTAACCGGACAAACCATAGCCACAGGTACTGCTCAGAACGGACAGTTTAAATTGACAGGTAAATTGGTACATCCTGAACTGGTACAAATAGGTTTTGCCGGCAGAAAAGATGTGCTGGATATGTTTATTGGTAATGATGCCATTGTACTCGATGGCGAAATGTCGAAACTGGGAGACGCAGTTGTAATGGGATCTGCAGTGCAGAAAGATTATGAACGTTTTAGGGTTAAATTCAATCCTACAAAAGATAAACTCAATAGCCTTGCGTCTGTCATCAATCAATCAACACAGCCTAAAAAAAGAGATTCTCTGATTACTGTATTCAATCAGTACAAAGCTATTGTGCTGGCTGATGCTGCCAGTTATGTAAAAAGCAATCCTGAATCTCCTGTAAGTCCTTTTGTATTATTTGCAGTAAGTCCTTTGTATGAAAGTATCGATGAACTGGAAGCGCGTTATAACGAACTGCAACCCAAAGTTCAAAAGGGATTTTATGCTGAAACAGTTGCCAAAATGATAACCGATGCCAAAGTAGGACGCATAGGTTCTATGGCGCTCGATTTTACACAGAATGATGTAGATGGTAATCCGGTTAAACTGTCTTCTTTCAAAGGGAAATATGTACTGGTTGATTTCTGGGCCAGTTGGTGTATGCCTTGTAGAAAAGAAAATCCGAATGTGGTGGCTGCCTATAATAAGTTCAAGGATAAAAATTTTACCATACTGGGTGTATCATTAGACCAGGAAAAACAGGCCTGGTTGGATGCCATTGCAAAAGACAAACTTACCTGGAAACATATCAGTGATCTGAAATACTGGGAAAGCGTTGTAGTGCCTTTGTATAAAATTGAAGGCATTCCTTTCAATGTATTATTGGATCCAACTGGAAAAATTATTGCTATGGATTTGAGGGGTGAAGCGCTTCAACAGAAATTAGAAGAAATACTTCCTTAACATTTTGCGTTATCTAAGAAGGCGCTGTTATAAAGCTCTTTCTTAGGTACTGTAATCAAAAAGACATGAACGCTTGTTTATAATCTTCATTAGAGAACTGATTTCTCGTTGCTTAAGTTTTCAAGGCAAACAATAAAAAGTTGTAGACAAATGACTTAATAAAACGCCAAACATAGTCACTTAATACTCATTTCAAAATGATTTTGAAATAGTTTGTCAATTAAACGTTTACTTTTAGTAATAATCTTTGCTTTTCCATAAATCACGGTATGACTTTTCGTTTGAAAAGTACGATTGAACTCAGTAGGATTTATTATAGTTATTTTCACTTCTATTGCGTTATTGCTTGACACTTTGGAGATGAAATTAACATGTCCCTTAAAATGTCTTTGAGAAGTATCAGAAGTAACATTCATTGTCAATTCTACAAGCTGTCCGGTGTCAATCTTTTGAATATCTTGAGTATTTGCTAAAGCTGTGACATACACGTACTCTTGTGAAGAAATGTTTGATGCAAAAAAATATACCGGAGCTATAACTGATTCTTGAAACTTGATCATCCAGCTAAAGAAGAGTAAACATAATAAAATTACCCCAAAAAAAACCATATTAAATCGGCTTAATAAACTTGGCTTCTGCGCAATGAGTTCTTGCATAGCAGGGCTTCGCATTTCGAGTTGGTTAAATTTTATCTCCGCTGTTTGATGATTAGCCATATTTAATTTTAAATGTCACGATGTTACTTATCTAGCTCCAGTTGATTCTTAATAAGATCAAAATAATGTCCTTGTCTAATAAATAATTCTTCATGTGTACCTTCTTCCAATACTCGTC
>DPWF01000015.1 GCA_003526435.1 Chitinophagaceae bacterium
ACCCTTATAAATACAGCATTGTAAAAAAAGCAAGCTACCAGAAAGCTGCTGTATCAAGTGCCCATCCATTGGCCAGCCAGGTGGGTGCTATGATAATGAAGCAGGGTGGCAATGCATTTGATGCTGCCATTGCTACTCAATTAGCTTTGGCTGTAGTATATCCGGCTGCAGGCAATCTTGGCGGTGGCGGATTTTTACTTGCCCGGAAAAGAGACGGTGAACTGATTGGTCTGGATTACCGCGAAGCAGCCCCTGCCGCTGCTAACAGGGATATGTACCTCGATGAACATGGAAATGCAAAAATTTCACTCTCACAAAACGGACACCTGGCATCGGGTATACCCGGTACTGTTGCCGGATTATTTGCTACACTTCCATATGCAAAACTGTCATTCGCTAAACTCATTCAACCTGCCATTGACCTGGCAGAGAAAGGTTTTGTTATTTCTGAAAGAGAAGCGGTTTCACTCAATGGTACCAGGGAATCCTTACTTAAATACAACACGAGACCCACTGCTTTTGTAAAAACAGAAAAATGGAAAGCTGGCGACACTTTAATTCAGAAAGAACTGGCAGGTACATTAAAGCGTATGCAGAAAAATGGGGCGCAGGGATTTTATGGAGGAGAAACTGCAAAATTGATTGTAGAAGAAATGCAAAGAGGCAAAGGTATTATCTCCTATAACGATCTGAAGGATTATACCGCTAAACTTCGTGAACCCATTCAGTTTGATTATCGCGGACACCAGATCATTAGTTTTTTGCCTCCAAGCAGTGGTGGTATTCTGATAGCCCAGATGCTCAAGATGATTGAAAAATTTCCGGTAAATAGCTACGGATTTCAAACAGCCAAAAGTGTACAGTTGATGATTGAAGCAGAAAGAAGAGCCTATGCCGATCGAGCAGAGCACCTCGGCGATCCTGATTTCTGGAAAGTACCTGTTGATACATTGATAAGTGATAGCTACCTCTCAAAACGCATGCAGGATTATCATCCTGAAAAAGCCGGCAACAGTGCTCAAACAAAAGCCGGTCTGATTCAGCAGAGTGAAGAAACAACCCATCTTAGTGTTATTGATGCACTCGGTAACCTGGTGGCTGTAACCACCACTTTAAATGGTGGCTACGGTAGCAGAACGGTTGTAGGTGGTGCTGGTTTTTTACTTAACAATGAAATGGATGATTTCAGCGTAAAACCAGGCGTCCCCAATATGTATGGAGCATTGGGTGGCGAAGCTAATGCCATTGTTCCGGGCAAAAGAATGTTAAGCTCCATGACGCCCACCCTGATGTTAAAAAACAAAAAACCTTATCTCAGCATCGGCACTCCCGGAGGAACTACCATTCCTACTTCTGTGTTTCAGGCTTTGGTAAACCTGATTGATTTTAATATGGATCTTGATAACGCCATCAATAAACCAAAATTTCATCACCAATGGTTACCAGATGAGGTTACGATAGAAAAAGATTTTCTTCCTGAAACACGGAAACAACTGGAAGCGATGGGGTATAAAATCAAAGAAAGAAGCCCCATTGGCAGAACTGAAGGCATCCGCATTCTCAGCAATGGCAAACGTGAAGCCGTTGCCGACAAAAGAGGCGATGACTCTGTTGCCGGTTTTTAACTACCCAAAGAATGATTGACTATGAATTTCGAAGCAGGTTTTTTAAAAGATTGTATCAAAAGGTTCACCTATTACAAAGAGCTTGGCGACAATACCTTTGCCCAGTTGGAAGAGAAGGATTTCTTTTACCAGCCTGGTGCTGAAAGCAATAGTATTGCGGTAATCATACAACACATGTATGGTAATATGCTCAGCAGATGGACCCACTTCCTTACAGAAGATGGTGAAAAAGAATGGAGGAAACGTGATGCCGAATTTGAAAATACCGTTATGAGCAAAGAAGACCTGCTCTCTTTCTGGAATACAGGCTGGGATTGTTTGTTAAAAACACTGGAGAGTCTTCAGCCCGATGATCTTGTGAAAACAGTAACCATACGAACCGAGCCCCTTACTGTGTATGATGCCATTCTAAGGCAACTGGCGCATTACCCATATCATGTTGGCCAGATCGTTTATGTGGGCAGGATGATACGTGACACTTCCTGGAAATCATTAAGCATTCCAAAAGGTGGTAGTCAATCTTATCTCGATTCTGTAAAACAGGCCCAACAACATACAGCTAAATAAATTCATTGCATGCAACCTACTGTGCGGATTATTGATACGGAGATTCTTTCAGATAATTGGTATATTCTAAAAAAGATTCACTACGAAGTGCTTGAAAAAAACGGCACCTGGAAAAAACAGCAACGTGAAGCATATGACCGTGGCAACGGAGCCACTATTTTGTTGTATAACAAAGAACAGGGAACGGTAATACTGACACGACAGTTTCGGTTGCCCAGTTTTATCAATGGCAATGAAACAGGTATGCTCATCGAAACCTGCGCAGGCCTACTGGACCAGGATAATCCTGAAGACTGTATTAAAAGAGAAACGGAAGAAGAAACAGGTTATAAGGTTTCCAACGTAAAAAAAATATTTGAGGCTTATATGTCGCCCGGATCGGTAACCGAGATCCTGTATTTTTTTGTAGCTTCTTACACCAAAGACATGAAAGTATCGGAAGGTGGAGGTGTTGCAGCGGAACAGGAAAACATTGAAGTGCTGGAAAT
>DPWF01000272.1 GCA_003526435.1 Chitinophagaceae bacterium
TGTTTTTCATTACCCAGAAAATCAGCATTGCTGGCATCAATAAAAATGGTTTTGATATTGTGCTGTTTGATATAGCTGGTATAAGTTTCCTGAATGTTGAATAAATATTCATCAGGAATGGATTGTTCATATTCCCTGTTTCTCTTCTTGATATTCTGTTGTAATTTCTGCACAGGCGCATGCAGGTAAATAAGAATATCGGGGAACATGAGTTGTTGGTGAATAATATCAAACAGTTTCTGGTAAAGCCTGAACTCTTCTTCGGGCAGGTTTACTTTGGCAAACAGTAAACATTTGGTAAAAAGATAATCCGAAACAGTGGTATGCTGAAACATGTCTTTGATGTGTAGCATATCTTTCAATTGCTTATATCTCTCAGCCATAAAAAACAGCTCGAGTGGAAAAGCATATTGCTGGGGGTTATCGTAAAATTTTGGCAGGAAAGGGTTGTCAGCAAATTCTTCCAGTATAAGTCTGGAATTGAGTTTTTTTGATAAGAGATGTGCCAACGTGGTTTTGCCTGCTCCAATGTTTCCTTCTACGGTAATATATTGATACTTCATATTTATTCGCTGCAATACCGTCAAAATTAACCGCCGTAACCAAGCAGTATGCTATTTTTTTTGCACATTTAAGGAGTCGGTACAGGCATCTAATAAAGCAGTAATGGTTTTGCCCTCAATCGGGTGCATCAGTAAAGGGGCAATTTCAGCCAGGGGCATCAGTGCAAAACGACGATCGGGCAGGGCAGGGTGAGGTACAGAGAGCAATTCAGTTTCAATGATGAGGTCGTCAATCAGTAAAATATCCAGATCAATAATGCGCGGTCCCATTTTTTGGGTCCTGATACGTCCCATTTCCAGTTCTATTTCCAACAATTTGCGCATTAACTGATCTGGTGAAAGCATTGTTTTCAGTTCCAGTGCCTGGTTATAAAAGGCAGGTTGGTCTGTAAATCCCCAGGCCGCTGTTTCATAAATGGAAGAACTGCAAACGATTTCGCCACAATATTGTTGAATATATTGTTCGGCCTGTTGCAGGTGAAATGCCCGGTTGCCCATATTACCGCCTGTCAGCAAATACGCTGTATTCATAAATTGGAGATATTAGCGGCATCAAATATCTTTAAATTCACGTAGCCGCAGACATTATTCTCTGGAAGGGAAATGAAAATTGGAAGAGGCTGTAAAAAAAGCATATGAAGACATTTTTTAAAATATTTTTCGCATCACTACTGGCATTGATTGTATTTACAGTAATCGGGTTGTTTATTTTGATTGGGTTTATTTCTACTGCCACCACTTCAGAGGTTCCTGTAGTAGGTTCAAAAGCTGTACTCGTACTCGACCTGTCTGTAAATTTTAAAGAACAGGCAGTGGAAGACCCATTGGGAGAACTGTTTTCATCTGCCGAAGCCAATAAACCCTCTTTGTTTGATGTTGTTCGTTTATTAGGTGAGGCAAAATCCGATTCAGCCGTAAAAGGTATTTATATACTGGCCAGCGATAATGCAAACGGATTTTCATCAAGTGAAGAATTAAGAAAGGCGGTACTCGATTTTAAAAAATCGGGCAAGTTTGTGATTGCGTACGGCGAAACCATGACACAGAAAGCCTATTATGTAGCCAGCGCCGCAGAACGTGTATATGTGCATCCGCAGGGCGGATTGGAATGGTCGGGTTTTTCATCCAATTTACTTTTCCTGAAAGGCATGTTGGATAAACTGCAGATAGAACCACAGATATTTTATGCAGGTAAATTTAAAAGCGCTACAGAACCATTACGCGAAACCAAAATGACAGAAGCCAATCGATTACAAACATCTGTGTGGTTGGGCGATCTGTATAGTGCATTTCTGAAAGCAGCGAGTACGGCACGTAAAATTGATACGGCTGTATTACACCAGTTGGCCAATGAAGGTGATATTCAGACAGCCGTTGATGCGGAAAAATACCAGTTGGTAGATGGACTGAAATATGATGATGAAGTAAAAGGAGAAATTTTACAGCGGTTGAAAAAAGGGGCGGGTAGCAGTATCAATTTTGTTACCATCAATGAATATGCTGCTGCCACTACACTGGGCGATTTTTCAGGCAGTGGAAAAATTGCCATCATTTATGCACAGGGTGATATTGTAAGCCAGGAAGGAGATGAAGAACAGGTAAGTAGTGATCTGTATAAAAATGTTATTCGCAGGGCAAGACTTGATAAAGACATCAAAGCCATTGTGCTTCGTGTAAATTCTCCCGGAGGTAGTGCATTGGCGAGTGATGTGATCTGGCGTGAAATTTCACTGGCCCGAAAAGAAAAACCGGTAGTGGTAAGCATGGGCGATGTGGCTGCATCCGGCGGCTATTATATTGCCTGTAATGCCGATGCGGTATTTGCCAATGAAACCACCATCACGGGTTCAATCGGCGTATTCAGCATTGTACCCAATTTCGAATCATTCCTGAAAAATAAGCTGGGTATCACAACCGACAGGGTAAGAACAGCACCATATGCTGATATGGGTGCAGGTGATCGTCCTCTCACTGCAATAGAAAAACGTTTTTTTCAGGCAGCTACTGATTCTATTTATCATACATTCAAAAAACGTGTAGCCGAAGGCCGGGAAAGGAATATTGAATATATAGACAGTATTGCACAAGGCAGGGTATGGACAGGTAAACGGGCGCTTGAAGTGGGACTGGTAGATAAAATCGGAACATTACAGGATGCGGTAAAACATGCGGCCAAGCTGGCTAAAATTGATGATGATGATTATCGTTTAAGAGAATATCCTGAGAAGAAAAATTTCTTCGAACAGATCATGGGAAATTATAAACGCTCTATCAAAACAAACCTCATTAAAGATGAAATTGGTGTGGAGCAATGGCAACTGATGCAGCAGTTCAGGCAGGTAAAGCAAATGGTAGGCGAACCACAGGCGCGGGTACCTTATTTCTTAACGATACATTGAGGGAAATAAGCGTTCGTCGAAATAAAAACCACTTACTTCTTTTAAGCGGATCTTACCATAATCTTTGTGGGCAGGGTTCAGTAAAAAATTTTGTTCCTGCTGAACCACGGCAGAAGGACAGGCAATGGCAAGCGAAGTTTTATCCTGCATTATTTCTGAGCCCATCCATTGTGTGTATTCAAAATCATGGTGCCAGTTTTTTTGATACAAAAAGCCTGAAAAAAAACTGGCACCATGATTTTG
>DPWF01000232.1 GCA_003526435.1 Chitinophagaceae bacterium
CATGTTTGCCTATGCAGCCATTGCCATTGGCGATATGTTGGTTGGACTGGTGAGCCAGTATTTTAAAAGCCGGAAAAAAGCGTTGTTACTCTATTATATGCTTACCATTGTTGGCCTGCTGCTCTTCTTTAGCGGGTATAATAATTCCGATACATCCATGTACAGCAGCTGTACACTGTTGGGTTTTAGTACGGGTTTCTGGGCCATTTTTGTTACCATGGGGGCTGAACAGTTTGGTACCAATTTAAGAGGCACGGCGGCCACCACTATTCCCAATATGGTGCGTGGTGCATTACCATTGATCAATATGCTGTTTCTCGACCTCTTCCAGAAATCATGGGGCTGGAACCTCATTAACAGCGGTATTGTAACAGGTATTGTAGTCATGAGTATTACACTCATCGCTTACTACTTCACCGAAGAAACTTTCCATAAAGATTTGAATTATGTGGAGGAGTAAGTCCAAAGTCGGAAAGACCGGAAGTCCGNNTCTTCCGGACTTCCGGTCTTTCCGACTTCCGGTCTTTTCTTCTTCCGACTTTCCGACTAATATTGCATTCATGAAATTTCTGGTAATTCGGTTTTCTTCTATTGGCGATATTGTGTTAACCACACCAGCCATCCGTTGTCTCAAACAGCAGGTGGAGAACGCAGAAGTTCATTTCCTTACCAAAGAATCTATGAAAGCGGTAACGGAAGGTAATCCATATATTGACCGCTATCATTATTTTAATGGTAACCTTGATCAACTGATTAAAACTTTTCAGGAAGAGCAATTTGATTATATCATCGACCTGCATAAAAATTTCAGAACCTGGCGTATAAAACAGGCATTAAAAGTGCCGGTGCTTTCTTACAATAAAGAAGTGATTGAAAAAGTATTACTCACCCGTTTGCATATCAATAAAATGGCGGGCAGGCATATTGTAGAACGTTGTATTGATACGCTCGCCCCTTTGGGAGTGCAGAATGATGGAAAGGGGATGGACTATTTTATTCCCTCTGATGTAAGGGTTCGTGCAGAAGATTTACCGTTATCGCATAGTGCAGGTTTTGTGGCCATTGTTATTGGCGCTTCTTATTACACCAAAAAATTACCGGTGTATAAACTCAGGGAGCTCTGTCATAAAATTCAGCACCCGATTGTACTGGTGGGAGGGAAGGAAGATAAAGCAGAGGGAGAACAAATTGCGATGACGGACCCTGTAAAAATTTATAATGCCTGCGGCAAATTCAGTCTGCATGAATCGGCCGATATCATCCGCCAGTCTAAACTGGTCATTTCACACGATACAGGTATGCAATACATTGCCTGTGCATTGAATAAACCTGTACTCGCTATCTGGGGTTCTACATCTCCTGCATTAGATGTAGAACCCTATTATGGAACAGAACAATTACAGCAACATACACAGCCTGCTTATCATAATTTCATCGTGAAAGGATTGGCTTGTCAGCCTTGTTCTAATTATGGAACAAAGACCTGTCCGCGGGCGCATTTTAAGTGTATGCAGGATCAGGATTTGGATTTGATTGCGAGTACAGCACATGCTTATCTTTAAACTATGGAATAGTAGCGTAATGAATTTTCGATACTAGCCTACAATGAATCATGATCATCTGTATCCCATCAAACTTGCTAAAAAGAAAAGACCCCAAAATCGGGGTCTTTCTTTTTATATTCAAAACCAACTTTTATCCTTTAATCCTCTTCGCTTCTGTTTCCAGACCTGTCTGACGCTGACGGGCCGCTTTTACCTGGCTGTTACCAAAGCGCCATGAGAAGGCTAAACGAACGGTACGGCTTTCATTTCTACCACTACCATTGATGTACAATCCACCAAAATTGCTGGAAGCTGTCCATGGGTTGGTGAAGAAGATATCTGTAACACTCAGTTTAACAGTACCCTGTTTTTTCAACACCTGTTTTTGAAAACCAAGATCCAATCCACCCAATGAACGTGTTTTCCAGGTAGCACCCCAAATGCTTGGTCCGCTAAACCATCCGCTCAATTCAGCAGTATAGCCATTACCCAGTGTAAATGAATGTTGCATATAAGCGCCAAACATCGGGATATCTGTTTTCACTTCATTCTCACCAATCTTTCCTTTAAACATCTGATAGTTGTACCACACATTGGCATAACCATTCCACCATTTCGCAATCGGCAACGGAGAACCGATGCTGAAACTCAGGATACGCTGGGTAGCCAGGTTTTTCTGCTGCACAAAAGTGGCGTTATTGGTAGTATCTGTTGTTTGAGTAGCAAAATCTTTTACATGACTGTAACCAATAGTGGTATTCAGCATGTACTTAAATGTATGCGATAACTCAACAGTGTTGGTGTACTGCGGACGTAAGAAGGCATTACCTTTTTCGTAAGTCAGTTCATCCAGCTTGTTCTCAAATGGATTCAGATCCTGGTAAGTAGGACGGTCAATCCTTCTGCTGAAAGTAAGGTTCAGCGTGTGTTTCTGGTTCACCATCCAGGTTAGTGCGGCACTGGGAAACAGGTCGAGGTAATTACGCTTTACGGTATTATCTGCCTGTATCACACCATCAGCTCTTGTTAATACACCTTCGCTATTTGTTTGCTCCAGACGTAAACCTGTTTGCAGGCTCCATTTTGGATTCAATTGGCGCTGGTAGTTAACATAGGCTGCATTTACATTCTCTTTATAAGTAAAGCTGTTACTTCTGCTTAATATTTTTACAGGAGTACCATTAATATCGTTGAAGAAATCAAACGTATTGGTAGTTTTTACATAAGAGAACTTGGCACCATAACCCAGTTTGCCTTTCCATTTGGGCTGATCAACATCTATTTTAGCCGTATAAATATCAATATCTGTTGGTGTATAGTTACGGTTTACTACCTGCGATAATGGGTTGCCATTCTGATCTACATAAAAATTAGGCTGATGACTTCTGCCCGTACCACGGAACAAACCATAGTCGGCATCAAAGTTGATTTCCTTTCCAGTGGTATCAGTATAACGATAGTTGATATTACTGTTCATATTGGTTCTGCTACCCGGAATGGTATTCAGTGCCACCAGTTTTTTTACGAACTGATTGGTGGGCTTATAAGTAATATTGGTATTACTTTCACTGGTCCAGTCGGTATTGCCAAAATTGCTCGTTACCAGAAAACCCAAAGTACTTCTGCTGTTGAGGAACAGATCGGCTCCCACTTTTGCATTCAGACTTTTGTTATCGCTCCAGTTAACACTTTTCTGATCATAGATCGTATCACGCTGTACACGATACAGGTCTAAAGTATTTTCCTGTCTGCCCAGGTTGGCGCCGATATTACTGAACAGGTTTACTTTTTTGTCGCGGTAGTTCAAACTCACTGAACCATTACCTTTTGGTGTAACGCCCTGGATAAAACCGAGATTCAGTGAACCATTGGTTCCGAATTTCTTGTTTTTCTTCAGTCGGATATTGATGATACCTGCATTACCACTCGCATCATAGCGGGCACTGGGGTTGCTGATCATTTCAATTGCTTCCACATCATTGCTGTTGATGCTTTTCAGGTAAGCTGCCAGATCCTGGCTACCCAGTTGTGTCATCTTGCCATCTACATAAATGCGCACACCGGTTTTACCTTTCATGCTGATGTTCTCATTGTTATCAACCTGTATACCCGGACTTTTTTGCAAAAGTTCCAGCGCATTGCTACCTGTGGCGTTAATGCTGTTCTCTACATTAAAAACCGTTTTATCGGCTTTAATTTCAATCATCGGTTTACGGGAAGTAACGGTAACATCTGCAAGCTTATTTGCTGCAGGCTGCAGGCTGATCGTTCCAGCGTCAAAACCTTGTCCGTTTTTTACTTCAAAGCTGTTTGAATAGGTTTTTTCAAAACCGATCATGGTATAATTCAGGAGGTATTTTCCTGCAGGTGTAACCACCAACTCAAATGCACCGTTTGCATTAGTTACATCTGCTTTTACCAGACTGCTGTCTGCTGCTTTCAAGAGTGATACTGTAACAGACTGAATGGCCTTGCCTGAATTGTCTGTAATCTTTCCTTTAATGCTGTGGCTGCTTTGTGCGAATGCTGCATTGAAAATCGTAGTCAATCCCAGCACAGCCAATACTAAAATCCGTCTCATGTTGTTTTGTTTTAGGTGCTCAATCAGACGCAAAGCACTCACAAATGTTACAGCGCAAAACACCGTTTAGGGATGAGTAGTTACAAAACAATGACAAACGGTTACCCGTCTTTATGAAAAAAGCCCCGTCGGATTTTTACCAACGGGGCCCTGTGTATGAACGGTTTTAAAATGAGATGAACAGCAGAAAACTATAAGGTCTTCAATACGTCATTCATGCTTCTGACTGCTTCAGCGCTCTTATTAAAGAGTGCCTGTTCTTCTTCATTCAATTTGAAATCAAGGATTTTTTCCCAGCCATTTTTTCCAATGACAACGGGTACACCCAGACAGATGTCTTTTTGTCCGTATTCGCCATCGAGGCTAACACAGCAGGTAAAGAGTTTTTTCTCATCACGCAAAATGCTTTCCACCAGTGCAGCTCCAGCGGCACCGGGTGCATACCATGCCGATGTTCCGATGAGTTTGGTTAAAGTAGCACCACCTACCATG
>DPWF01000017.1:0-2913 GCA_003526435.1 Chitinophagaceae bacterium
TGAGCAAAACAGTGGCCATTGAACAACTGAGCTTCGATGAAGCCGCAGAGCTGGCATATTTTGGTGCAAAGATTCTGCATCCAACATGTATCTGGCCTGCACAACAGGAAAATGTACCGGTGAAATTATTAAATACAATGCAGCCTGATGCAGCCGGAACAGTAATTACCAAAGAAGCAGGTAGTGTAGGTGTAAAGGCTGTAGCCGCAAAAGATGGCATCATTGCCATTAAAATCAAAAGCAGTCGTATGTTACTGGCTTATGGTTTTTTGCGTAAAGTGTTTGAAGTATTTGAAAAATACCGGACATCCATTGATATGATCACTACATCTGAAGTGGCTGTATCGGTTACCATCGACACCGATGAAGCATTGACTGGCATTGTAAAAGAACTGGAACCATTTGGAACAGTGGAAGTGGAAAAAAACCAGACCATTGTTTCAATTGTGGGTAATGAGATTGCACAAACTGAACTGGTATTACAGAAGCTATTTAATGCCATCCAGGAAATACCGGTAACCATGGTGAGCTATGGAGGAAGTCCGCACAATATTTCCCTGCTGGTACCCAGTGAACATAAAACCAGAACATTACAACTATTGAACAGCGGACTTTTCGGTCTGTAAATAATGTTAAATGAGGTTAATATTTGAGCCATCCGTTTTTTCGGATGGCTTTTTTCATTGAAATTGTTGTTTCAAAACTGGCTATGAGAATAGGATTCTTAGTATTTCTTTTTTGTTTTGCCGCCCAAACAGCCATGGGACAAAATACACTGAAAGGAAAAGTATTGGCTGCCGATACCAGGCAACCCATACACCTGGCCAATGTATTTCTCAGTAATACTTCTATTGGAACTGTAACCAACGCAGAAGGCTTGTTTACGCTCGATCATTTCCCACAGGGCCGATACGATGTGGTGGTTTCCTGTATAGGTTATGAATCGTATGTAACAACCATCCAGTATGCACAGTTGCCTCTTACCATCGAAGTAAATCTCAAACCCAGAATCAATATCCTCGACGAAGTAATTGTAGAACCCTATGAAAAAAATGGTTGGGAAAAATATGGACAGTTCTTTCTGGATAATTTTATCGGAACATCTGCATTGGCAAAAGACTGTAAACTTAAAAACCCACAAACAGTTCGCTTTAGATACAACAAAAAAGAAAATATCCTGCGCGCCTTTGCTGATGAACCCATTATACTGGAAAACCGTGCGCTTGGTTATATATTAAAATACGATCTTAAAACATTTGAATATAATTACAGTTCCCGCATTTTTTACTTTCAGGGTTATCCATTATTTGAAGAAATGGAAACTGAAAGAAAAAGATTGCTGAAAAGGTGGGAGGAAAGAAGAGCAGACGCTTATTATGGATCACTCATGCATTTTATGCGTTCATTATTCAGGAATAAACTTGTTGAGGAAGGTTTTGAAGCAAGAAAACTCATTAAAGTAAGCGAGGAAGAAAAGAAAAGGGTGCGAACACTCTTTAATAAACGTGCTTATAGTAATTCAAGTGGTAGAATTGTTGTCAATGACAGCATACTTGGACAGGGTAATATGGACAGTGCCCAGTATTATCGTAAAGTGATGAACCAGCCCGAAAAAATGAATGTATTAATCAACAAAATTTTGCCGGGTGATAGTATGGCTTTTGCCATCGACAGTTTTACTGCCGGTTTATTTTTTGAAGATTATTTGCAGGTAATTTATTTATACAAACAGGCGCCAGATGAATATGTACAGGCGAACCGGATGTCTGTTTATCCTAAAACCCCGGTTGTTTCAGAGATATCACTGCCACAAAAGAAAACCATTGCCGTATTGGCCAACGGTAGTTATTATGAAGGCATTAATATGATTTCATCCGGTTACTGGGGCTGGTGGGAGAAACTGGCGACCATGTTGCCCTACGATTACAAACCACCCCCAAGAAAAATCGATAAATAAATATTTTATTGACCTTTCAGTTTTTCAAACCAGGTGGCATTACTGCCCCCTTTAACCGCGGCTTCATCTTCCGGACTCAAACCACGAAGAAAACTTTTATATCCCGAAAGCATACTGCCATCTGAGAAAGTAGATTCACAATAAGAATTGAAAACATTGGTGCCATACGGTTTGGCAGATGCCGCTATATTCTGTACACAGCCCGTTACCTGATTCCAGTCGCCACTTACTTTTCCCCTGATTTCATTGTAAATACTGCAGGATACTTTTTGGGAGGCGGTAAGCATTCTGTACATTTCCTTGTCAATCAGGTTGAAGTAATCCTGCTGTTTAATACGGTATTCATTGGTCTTGGAACTGTAAACTGATCTTGCTGTTGCTGCATCTGCTGTGCTTTTTGTTATGGCAAGATTGGCATCAGCCTTTTTACGATCGTAGGCAGGTTTTATTTTAGCCACTTCAGCATCCTGTAGCTTGGAAAGATTGACTGTAAGATCCCACACTTCTTTTTTCAATTGCTGAATTTCTTTTTCGAGTGCTGTTATTTTGTTTTTTGTGTTGGTCTTATAAGTCAGTATGTCTTTTTCAATGGCTGTAATATCTCTCACCAATCCAGTCTGCTGTATTTTTAAAACCTGCTTAATGCTGTCTTTCAGGTTCAATGCACGTAGCTGCTGGTCTACTTTTATTTTCTCACTTTTTAGGGTAGAAAGTTTTTCTTCCAAAGGATCTAAGTATTCTTCCTGTTGCTGTTTCAGCGTATAAATATCATTTTCATTGGCTTTTGCTTTATCATTCTTCTTTTGTTGCTCCGCTTCTGTTTTCTGTTTAACAGCATTACGGATGGAATCTGAATCTTTACGAAACTCATTGTCGTACCGGATGATCCTGGCTTTATAAATAGATACTTTGTCTTCAGCAATTAATATATCAGCTACATAATTCATCAACTCCTG
>DPWF01000017.1:2926-10463 GCA_003526435.1 Chitinophagaceae bacterium
TGCTTTTTGCTTCAGCAAACACCTTGCTGTCGTACGATTTACTGAGTGCAGTAATGTCTTTGCAATAGTTTTGATTGGCTGTTTCGAGGTCAGTAATCTGTTTTTGTTTGGCTATTTTACCATTATCTGTTTTTTCATAGTTATGTATCTGAACCCTTTTCAGTGCAATACGTTCATTGAATTTTTGACGGGTAGCTTCCAGTTCAGGAGTAGTGGCTGGAACTGCATAACCTTTTACCTCACCGAGATGTTTCACAAAATCAACCCCCTGTTTTTCAAATTCCGATTTGTATTTACCGCACTGACTACACTTGGCTCCCTTTTTCATGTCGTCAATCAAGGCATCGCGTTCTTTTATAAGAGCTGCCAGTTCTCCCTGCATCTCACGCAAACGGGCCCTGAACGCACTGTCAAGCGAAAGCAGTTGGATTTTATATTGCTCAATTTTGAGCTTGTTCTGCTCAATCTGGGAGGCTTTACTTTCAATAGCCGACACGTCACTGCTTCCACTCGTTTGACCATTTACAGATAAGACAGTGTTTAAAAGAATGGTACAAATCAATAAACGTAGTGTGATCATAAAAGCAGATTTTGATATTGGCATATGGACGTTTGTGATGAAAGAGATGCAGCTTTTAACTATTGACCAAAAGGATCATCTTCTGCAGCCAATAACGCTTTCAAATGGTTAAATGCTTTGGAGATTTTTTGAAAATTATCCGCATCCGCCTTTAAATAAGGCAGATTTCCATACGATACACTATTGGTCTGTCCATTGTTATAGTGGATACACACATTTCCATTCAGTGAAAGACGGATTTCATTGACTGGTGAGCTGGTGCCATTTGTATATTCAGTTACTGAACTGATCAGTTTTGGGTTAAACTCATAACTGATGGTACGTTGATAATCGATCCTGAATTCAATTTTTATCCCTTTTTCAGTCTGAATTACACTTGCAGAAGAGATCTTCCCGATCGTGCCGTTATTGTTTGTCCAGTTATGACCGATAGATTCTTTGATTTTTTTATCAAGATAAGAGATGGTTTCGCCCTTGGTAAGCGTTGGTGTTTGTGCATGGAGTTGCGATACAAAAAATGAAAATAACACCACATAAAAAAACTTCTTCATACGATTTGAATTTTATCCTGAATAAATACATCTAATGACCCATAAATAGGGTAATAAAATAACGGTATGTACATTCTTTACTGACAAAAGTATTAAATCAATAAGTAGTTACGATACACATTATTAGTGATTTCTACCTGTATTTCCGCTACCCGCTGCCAAAATCAGGAAAGGTCCTGTAATATATCTGTCATACAATAATATGTGTTCTCCAGTTCTTCTGGAGTTATGCAATACGGCGGCATCAGGTAAACTGTATTTCCAAGTGGACGTATATAAACGCCTCGCTCCATAGCCTTGTTGGTAACTATGCCGCTAATCTGGTTGAGGTATTCTTTTTTTCCTTCAGTTATTTCAAAAGCCAGGATGGTACCCAGACAACGAATATCTCTAATCGGCAAACTGCT
Source organism: Chitinophagaceae bacterium (assembly GCA_003526435.1). Lineage (GTDB taxonomy): Bacteria > Bacteroidota > Bacteroidia > Chitinophagales > Chitinophagaceae > Sediminibacterium. The sequence goes on from DPWF01000017.1 coordinate 4,465, forward strand.
CTTTCTTAATGTATCGGCCATTTGAAGATTAGAATGACTGAGCCATGCGATCTGAGCCAGACAATCCTCTTTTTCCAGTAAATCAAGACTTGCCAGTGCAGCCGTACAGGCCAATGGGTTAGCGGTAAAAGAATGACCATGAAAAAAAGTTTTTAATGCATCATCATCAACATAGGCCTGGTAAATTTTGTCGGTACAAGCTGTTACACCTAAAGCCATGGTTCCACCAGTAAGTCCTTTACTGAGGCAAATGATATCAGGTTTGTGGTTTATGTATTCACTCGCAAATAATTTTCCGGTGCGTCCAAATCCGGTCATTACTTCATCGGCAATACAAATAATATCATTGAGTTTGGCCATGTGTAGTAATTCATTGAGCAGTAGAGGTTCGTACATATTCATTCCTCCGGCTCCCTGTACCAATGGTTCGTAGATAAAGGCGGCTGTATGAGGTGCATGTTGTTGTATGATCTTTTGAAGATCATTGATATTGTCTGCAGTTGGGGTATCAATAAAAACAACATCAAACAATAATTCATGAAAAGCAAGAGTGAAAACACTTCTGTCGCTTACGCTCATGGCACCAAATGTATCGCCATGATAACTGTTTTTAAATGCGATGATTTTAGTTCGTTGTTTTTCTCCTTTATTCCACCAGTACTGGATCGACATTTTCAATGCTACTTCTGTAGAAGTTGATCCATTATCACTGTAAAATATTCTTGCAAACTGTCCGGGTAACTTTGGTAACAACCGTTCTGCCAATTCAACCGCAGGACGATGCGTAAAACCGGCAAAAATTACCTGCTCCAGTTCGAGTGCCTGCTGATAAATTTTTTCAGCGATATAAGGATGCCCATGTCCGTGTAAAGTAACCCACCAGCTACTGATGGCATCTATGTAACTCTTCCCGTTTTCATCGAACAATAAGCTACCCTTGCCTTTCACAATGGGTAATGGGGGAGCCATGTTTTTTTGCCGGGTAAAAGGGTGCCAGATATACTTCTGATCCTTATGGGTAATACTCATACGGCAAATGTAATATGTAAACGGTAGCAGATGGGCCCGTCAGGGGGGTAGTTTTGCGCAGTTTTATAAAACGATGCAACGCCAGAACAACGGAATGTGTCAAATCAACGAATTCACTGCATGCAAGACGAGCAAAAATTGATAAAAGACTGCCTGAAGCAACATCCGGCTGCCCAAAAGCAGTTGTATGAATCCTATGCGGAGCAGATGCTGGGTACCTGTTATCGATATACCAAGAGTACGCATGATGCCGAGGAAGTATTACAGCAAGGATTTATCAAAGTATTCCAGAATCTTCACCAGTATCGGTCGGAAGGAGATCTGGGTGCCTGGATCAGGCGGATCATGGTAAATACTGCTATAAATTACCTGAAAAGAAAACCTCGTTACCAGTTGGACCTGGGTTTTGAGGACTCGCAACTTCACCCTGTGGATAACCACCAGCCTGATATACAGTTGCACATGAAGGATTTATTGAACCTCATCAGGCAATTACCGGCTGGCTATCAGACCATATTTAACATGCATGCAGTAGAAGGCTATACACATGTTGAAATTGCAAAAATCCTTGGAATCAGTGAAGGAACCAGCCGATCACAATATGCTCGTGCAAGAGGGTTGCTAATCAGTTGGCTTGAAAAACATTCTGTAAACGGAAAAAAAGATCGTTATGTCCGATAAGTCTTTTGAACAACAGGTTCGGGAAGAACTTTCTGACTTGCGCATGAAGCCCAATGCCGCAGTGTGGGAATCTGTGGCCGCCAGTTTGAAAAAAGAGCGGAAACGTCGCTGGGTTTTATGGATGTTTTTTTTACTGGCCGGTTTGTCTGCTACTGCTTTATGGTGGCTTACACAGGAGCAAACAGGTGTTCAGGAACTAAGCAATAAAAATCAAGTGCAAGAAAATTCAGGGTCATTTGCTCAAACTAAAACTTTAGCCCAGAAAGACAGCACAACCGGTTCTTCAGGTATTCAGACAGAAAAAACAGGTGTGATAAATAGTGAAGAACCACTGATTAAAAAAGGGCCATCAAATACTACTATCCTTTCAGCTACAAAAGTAAAACCAATACAAGCATATCAACCATCAATTGCTAATACCGTTGTTCAGCCAAATGAGAAAGTAAATTCGACAAGTAATGTGATTGATAAAGCTGTACTGAAGGATGAAAAAGAAGCACAATCACTTACCACTACGGCACAAGCAAATATTGGTCAGGATACAGTTAAGACAATAACAGTGCAAAATGAAAAAGAGGTAAAAACAGATACATCTTCTTTCACAAAAACACAGGGCATAAACAAGGACACCATTGCAGTCATAACAGAAACGGAACCGGTAAAACCAATTTTACCTGATTCTTCGCTATCAAAGAAGCAATCGGCAAAAGCAAGTAAATGGCAATGGCGTATAGGGTTTAACGCAGGAACAAGTGGTGTGAGAAATTCCATTCGCTCTCTACTGGAAAATACCAACACCCGTGCTTATGACAATGCTTTTTCAGGTAATTCGGCACCAATAACAGGCGGAGGATCCGGAACTGTTAATAGCATGAAACCCGTGGTGAGAGATGCATTTTCTTTTGGCTCTTTTATAGAAGTATTAAAGAAAATGGGAAAGAAAGAACAGCATGCACTTGGCTTCACTGCAGGTTATCATTTATACAGTACCAGAACAGGTGTTGGAAGTCTTAATACAGGTACTGTTCAATTCAGCAATGTGAACACTACCAACGATGCGAATAAATATTATGGAGTAAAGGACAGTGCTTCCTATACTTCATACTATCATTTTATTCATTTGGGTCTAAGTTATTACCAGTCGCTGAAATGGTTTAAGAAGATAGATATGCAATGGTATGCCGGTGTAGGTGTAAATGCTTTGCTGGGTAGTAACGGACTTCACCTTGGATCCATGAATACAAACAGTTACTTGTTTCAAAACAGATCGTTGTTGAGAACCATACAAATGGATATAGCAGGTGGGCTTGATTTTGGCTTAGGCAAATCCAGGCAGATTTATCTCGGCCCCCAGGTTCAGTATATGCTCAGTAACTTATCGAAACAACCCGGTGTAAATCAACACCTTTTCAGGCCATCTGTACGCCTGTCTTTCCTGTTAGACAAGGGAAAATAACCGTAATGCAACGTTGTTAAGTAGTGAGGAGTCAGACAAGTACAAAACTTTTTGTATGAAAACACTACGCTACTGCTTACTGGCACTACCCATTTTATTTGTGTCCTGTATGAAAGACACGGTCAAGGAATCATACAGTTTTTATCGACCTGTTTACCAGACAAAGGATGAAGTAAAAGCAGGTATCAGAAACTCGCCATCAGAATCAATTACCAGACCTGGTAAAATTGTTTTGATGGGAAATTATTTGTTCCTTAATGATGTTGACAAAGGGATTCATGTAATTGATCTTACCGATGTATCCCAACCACAAAAAATAGCATTTATCCATATTCCCGGATGTGTTGATATTGCCATCAATGGCAACAACTTGTATGCAGATTGTTATACTGATCTGGTAACAATAGATATTACCGATCCGAGAAATGTGAGTGTGAAACAATTTCTGAATGGGGTATTTCCACATCGTTATTATGGAGCCTTTTCAGCAGATACAGGTAAAGTGATTAAGAAATGGGTAAAAGTAGATACAGTTATTACCAGAAGACTGAATGGAAGTGTATCCGGAAATTTTGAATTTGATGCAAGAGGGTTAACGATGTGGTCCTCTTTTAGGTTCTCAGCAGCCAGTTTTTCGGGTACAGCTACCACAGGCATTGCTGGCTCTACTGCACGTTTCGGACTTCAGCAAAACAGGTTGTATACCGTTAGTCACGACGATCTGAAAGTCTTTAATGTAACAAAAGCAGACGCACCTGCTTTTGTAAAAAAAGTTGATCTGAACCAGGGTGGAATTGAAACATTGTTTCCGTACAGAAATAACCTGTTTATTGGCGGACAGTCTGGTATGTATATATACAACGCAAGTAACCCCGATGACCCTCAGAAACTGGGACAATTTGTTCACGTTCGTGCCTGTGATCCTGTTATTGCAGATGGAGATATTGCATATGTAACACTACAGGGAGGTAGCTTCTGCGGTGGATTCAGTAATCAGTTGGATGTGGTGAATATAAAAAGCCTTACATCTCCTCAACTGATTAAAACCTATCCTTTAAAATCACCCAAAGGATTATCAAAAGACGGGTCAACACTGTTTATCTGCGATGGTACAGATGGGCTGAAATTATTTAATGCATCAGATGCTTCTAATATAACCCTCATTAAAACGATTAGTGGCTTTGAGCCAGATGATGTAATTGCGTATCAGGGTTATGCTTTAGCAGTGGCTAAAGATGGAATCTATTTTATCGATTACCGCGACCTGACCAATGCAAAAGTGATTAGTAAAATACAGGTGGCGCAAAATTGAACAAACGTATTCAACATACCAATATGAAAAAAATATTGTCACTACTCGTAATACTTGGCACACTACACGTAAATGCCCAATCAGGTCAAAAGAATAAATCTTACCTCATGCCACAGTTGGGGGTATTGTCGGGTGACCAGGCCAACAGCTTTCAGTTCCAGTTGGTAGGCGGTGTAACAGCAAAAAACTGGAGAATCGGAATGGGAACAGGTCTTGATTATTATAAAGTAAGATCAGTACCGGTTTTTGCAGATGTACGTCATTATTTCGGAAAGAATAAAAAAGCGTTTTCATTCGCCAATATTGGATACAATGTTCCATGGCCACTTGAGAACCAGTATAAAATTTTCTTTATCCAGGGAGCCAGCACTAAAAGTAAATTTGATATGGGTTGGTACTCAGACCTTGGTCTGGGTTATGATATCGGACTCGGAAAACAAAATGCGCTTTCTTTAAGCCTGTCGTATTCCGTAAAAGCTTTTACTGAAACATACGATGAACGTTTAGACTGGATATGGGGTTGGCCTATAACACAGCCGGTAGGAAGTGCTTCAGAAAGAAAAGTAGATTATACTTTCCGAAGACTGTCGCTGAAAGCAGGATTCAGGCTATGGTAATAGTATCTACAAAGGTTCAGTTTTAGTTTGGTATGGATCAACCCTTTGAAATAGTGGTAATCATTGTTGCCATTCGTTCAATACGGGTTGATTCTTTTTTTGCTTCATATATCCAGTCAATGTATTCTTTTTGTTTGCCTTCACTTAGTTGAATAAAGTTTCGATGTGCATCCGGATCATCTTTTAAGCAGTCGAGCAGTTCTGCTGGTATAAGAACCGGGTCGTTGTCAGGATATAATGTGACAGTAATATAATCCCCTGCCTGCTTACCAATTATTTTTCTGATACCCGCTTTAACTGGTAAAAACAATTGTCCATTACCCATTGGCATCAGTTTGTATTGACTGATTGCATACCCGTCAATAATTCCTTTTACTTTAACCCAGCCAAACGGATTTTTTTTATCCTGTTTAATTTGAGGAATGCGGGCAAAGGTCCAACCTCCTTTGCCGGGAAACTTTTCCAGTAAATATTTTTTATTGATGATCGCTTTCATGTTGTAAAAACCGGAGATTACGCTGAATACCACTGAATTTACTCCTTTTCAGCGGCGAATTGCGGAAGAGTTGTTTGAAACGTTCTTCGGATAATGACTCCCATTCCTTTGTGCTCAGGTTAAGAATAGCAGGAATAGGAGTAAAATCAATTTCCCTGTGTGGTTTACTAAATCGGTTCCATGGGCAAACATCCTGACAGGTATCACAGCCAAACATCCAGTTCTCAAATTTTCCTTTCATGTCGGAAGGAATCAGTGCGTCTTTCAATTCTATGGTAAAATAACTGATACACTTACTGCCGTCGATTGTTTTGTTATCAAGAATAGCCTCTGTTGGACAGGCATCTATACATTTTCTGCAAGTGCCGCAATAGTCTTTAGCGAAAGGATCGTCGTAGGGAAGTTCGA
>DPWF01000017.1:10479-11997 GCA_003526435.1 Chitinophagaceae bacterium
GAACCAGCATTTCTAGTAATCAGATTGCCATTTTTACCGATCCAACCGGCACCGCTTCGGGTGGCCCAGCTTCTTTCAAGTACAGGTGCAGAATCAACAAAGCCACGGCCCTGTATATCTCCATACTGTATTCTTAACTCCTCAAGAAATTGTTTCAGATGAGCGCGTATCACTTCATGATAATCTTTTCCCCAGGCATATTTCGAAATACGGGGAGCATCATCCGACTGCTCTTTGGAGGGGTAGTAATTTTTTAAAACGGTAATAACAGATTTTGCACCCGGCACGAGTTTGGAAGGATCAATCCTCAAATCAAAATGTTTCTCCATGTACTGCATGTTCCCATGGTGATTTTGATGCAGCCATGCTTCGAGTCTGCGCGCATCCTCCTCTAAAACAACAGCTTTTGCGATTCCACAATAATCAAAACCAAGTTTAGTTGCGGTTTGCTTGATAAAATGATTATATGGTACTGTATGATTCAGAAAAACGTATTTTTTATTTGCAGGTTGTTGGAATGATAGCATCAATTAATCCTTTCAACTGAAGAAACAACTCCCTTTTTTCTTCATTCAGTTTTCCCTCTGTAAAGAAAATGCAGGCATAGTTTCTGCAACGGTCAATCATGGGCCATGTACCAAATAAACCAGGTGAAGTGAAAGAACTGCCTTTGCCATTTTCATCTGTGGTCATGATCCATTGACCGAACCCATACTGAAAACCCTAGGTAGCTTTGGGGGCATATTTGATCATATCGCTGGTAGTGACCACCGTTTCCATCTGTTCAATTGCACTTTCACTTAAAATTCTTTTTCCATTGTGCATACCCTTGTTGAGTATCATGGCAAGAAAAGTCATATAATCACCTGCAGAAGATTGAGCACCACCAGAAGGATTTACAGCATTGAAATTGCTGAAATTGGTGTTACGCATTTGCATGGGGCGTGTAATTCTTTCAGCCATAATCTGTTCAAATCCCCTTTTCGTAATCACTTCCAGAACCCGGGCAGCCATATTTAATCCGATATTATCATAACGAAACTGTAAACCCGGATTTGACACAATCTCTCTGGTTGAAACGATATCAGTGATCTCTTCTTCGAGATTCGTATACTTTTTCCTGTTGAGTTGTTCCTTTAAACTCCTGATAGGTTCAGATTCTATTCCAGTTAAATGAGCCAGACAATCGCGGATGCTGATGTATCCCTTAGAGTATTTCGTGAGTAGTGGAATATACTTGCTAACTTTATCATCTAGCGATAATTTACCCTGATCAACAAAAGTCATTACCAAAGCTGCTGTGAGCCACTGGCTTGCACTGGCAATAGGTGCCTGTGTTTTTGCATTAAAATCAGTACCAATTGCCTTCTGGTAAATCAATTTGCCATCTTTATAAATTAAAGCTACCACATGACCCTCAAGCTGTTTTTTCTCAGCTTCCAGGCGGCTATCAATGGCACTGAAATCATATTGTGCAAAAACAGACTGAAAGAATAGCAGGAAAACAAGACCCAGACT
>DPWF01000017.1:12060-12727 GCA_003526435.1 Chitinophagaceae bacterium
ATGAATTTTACAGACATAATTTCAGGGTTTTCCGGTTTTATGGATCTTTTAATGACTTAGAATAGTTTTTGCGTACAAATTATGACTTCGGGTGCAAATCTGAACAGCAATTTTTATAAGTAGTAGTTAAAACACAACACACAAAATATGAACCTGAATAATTATACCATCAAGGCACAGGAAACCATACAGGCTGCTCAGCAGTTGGCCTATAATGGAAACAATCCTGCCATTGAAACGGAACACCTGCTGAAAGCGTTGCTTTCAGATAAAGAAAGCCCCATCATTTTTTTACTCAAAAAGAATAATGTTGCCATCCCATTGCTGGAAAACAAACTGGAAGAAGGGTTGGCAAAATTACCGAGGAACCAGGGTGGAGAACCCGCGCAGTCTGTAAGCCGTGATCTTAACACCGTTTTCCTTAAAGCCAATGCAAGTCTCAAGGCCTTTGGTGATGAGTTTATCAGTCCCGAACATTTTATGCTTGCATTGCTGCAGATAAATGATGCAACTGCAAAAGCATTGAAAGATGCGGGTCTCACCGAAAAAGGTTTAATAGCGGCTATCAAAGATCTTCGGAAAGGCGACACTATTCAATCGCAGACGCAGGAAACACAATTCAATGTGCTTAATAAATATGCGCGTAACCTGAATGAGGCTGCGAGAC
>DPWF01000419.1:0-1995 GCA_003526435.1 Chitinophagaceae bacterium
CTCTGAATTATGGCACCCATAATTCAGAGTCGCGCCAAAGAGGGAAAATGGTATCGAGTACCGGGTTCGTGAATACTGTATTAATTTTCAGGAATAACCATGTATCAAATTCCAGTACCTGATCAATCACCCGCTGAAAAAAACTTTGAAGCAATAAATAATTGTCCATCGTATCGTAAAGGTACTATAAGACATATGCTTTACAAAAGCCCCCGGTTAATAAAGTTTTAACAAAACAGGCTTGCAGGAGTAAAACAAATGGTTTATTTTTCTATTATGAAACCATTCCTGCTGCTAAGCTGCTTATTGTTTATCGCTGCTCACGCATGGAGCCAGCAAAAGAATGACCCTAATACCGTTTTGCGTATGCAGCAGTATTTAGACAGTGTGAAGCATAAGAACGAGGCAGCATTAAAAGCCCCTCTTGATTTGTTGAAAAAGAAACAGACAGTTGTGATGAAAGATCAATTGAGACCGAGACTGATTATGCCATCTTATGTAAATAAAAATGTAATGCCTGTATTGTCGCCCGACAGTAATTATGTGTACAATATGCCCGGAACACATGCATTTGATAAAACCAGGGTCAGGGGTGGTGTTATTTTTGTAGCGGATCAATCAAAGCTTCCGGCACTTACGGAAGAAAAGAAATAAATACCATTTAGTTTTTCCTGGCGTGGATAATCATTCGCGGAGAACGTTTAACATCATATCGGCCCAATTGATAGTCGCCAAATACTTCCTGCACCTGCATTCCCTGGTAGGCCATCATATCGGTAAAATCGCCCAGTGAAAATTTGGCTACCCGTTCTGTATAGAGGTGATGAGGATTTTTATGTGAAGGGTCTGTTACCTGTATCTGTTTAAAGAAATGTTCTTCATCCTGCCATTTGGTAATATGAAAAGACACATCACCTATGGTTGTTGTAAAAGATTTCTCCAGGTGGTCCTCTGCATAATGTACATTGATATAATCAATAATAAAAGAACCGCCGTGTTTTATGCTCTGAGCAATGGTTCTGATGGCATTATCATGTTCTCTACGGGTTCTGAAATACCCGAAGCTGGTAAAAAAATTAAAAGCATAATCATAATAGTTTACCCGGAAAGGCAAACGCATATCATGCTGGTAAAAATGAAGCTGGTCTGTTTCTTCTTCTTTTGCCGCTGTAATGGAGGCTTCCGAAAGGTCTATCCCTGTTACATCAAATCCCATATCAGCCAGTGCTTTGCTGTGCCGGCCTTTGCCACAGGCTACGTCGAGCATCAGGGTACCTGGTAAAGGTTTAAGATAATGAATCAGCGTATCAATAAATGCAAGCGCCTCACGATCATCTCTGTGTTGGTATAACAAATGATAATAATGAGAATTGAACCAATCCTTAAACCACGCTTTATCCGGCATAAAAACACTTTGATAGAACGAAATTACAGCAAGCAGGCTTACAAAAAATTTGAATTATGTTTGCAGGCGTTAAAACCCTGTTATGGCATTGATTAAAAGTATCTCCGGCATTCGTGGAACCATTGGCGGTAAACCCGGTGAAACATTAAGTCCTTTAGATGTTGTTCGTTTTACAGCGGCTTATGGAACCTGGTTATTACAACAATCCGGCAATAATAAAAAAATTGTGATTGGCCGCGACGGTCGTATCAGCGGCGAAATGGTTCAGCGTCTCGTGGTGAGTACACTGAATGCCCTGGGGCTTGATGTGGTAGATCTTGGTCTCAGCACTACCCCTACGGTTGAAATGGCCGTGGTATTTGAGCAAGCAGCAGGTGGTATTATTCTAACCGCCAGCCATAACCCAAAAGAATGGAATGCACTGAAACTCCTGAATGAAAAAGGAGAATTCATCAGTGGTGCAGACGGTGCTGCCATGCTCGACATTGCTGCCAAAGATGAATTTGAGTTTGCTGCTGTAGATAAACTGGGTTCTTATACCACTAACGAGCAGGCATTACAACAACATATTGATGCTGTACTGGCGTATC
>DPWF01000419.1:2017-2298 GCA_003526435.1 Chitinophagaceae bacterium
ATCCACTGGTTGATGTGGCGGCCATTAAAAAAGCTAAATTCAATGTGGTACTCGATGCCATTAACAGTACAGGTGCCATTGCGGTTCCGGCATTGCTGAAATTATTGGGTGTAAAAGTTTCGCTATTGAACGGCGAAGTAAATGGCCGGTTTGCACACAACCCCGAACCCTTACCCGAACACCTGCGTGAACTTTGTAATGAAGTGGTGAAACAAAATGCGCACCTCGGCATTGCCGTTGACCCTGATGTAGACCGCCTCTGTTTTGTATGTGAAGACGGA
>DPWF01000419.1:2326-5451 GCA_003526435.1 Chitinophagaceae bacterium
GTTTGGCGAAGAATATACTTTAGTGGCCGTTGCCGATTATGTTTTACAAAACAGAAAAGGTAATACGGTAAGTAATATGTCCTCCACCCGTGCTTTAAAAGATATAACCCTTAAACATGGTGGAACTTACACACCAAGTGCTGTTGGTGAAGTAAATGTGGTAACCAAAATGAAAGCCGTTAATGCCGTAATCGGTGGCGAAGGCAATGGCGGTATTATTGTACCCGACCTGCATTATGGCCGCGATGCACTTATTGGTATTGCTTTGTTTCTGACCCACCTGGCCAAAGAAAAAAAATCGACCAAACAACTGAGAAATACCTATCCGGATTATTTCATGAGTAAAAATAAAATTGAGCTCACTGCCGGGTTTGATCTTAAAAAGATTTTTGAGCACATCAAAAAGAAATACAAAAAACATCCCATCAATACAGAAGACGGACTGAAAATTGAATTCGAGACCGACTGGGTGCATTTACGTACCAGTAACACAGAGCCGATCATTCGTATCTATGCCGAAAGTAATTCTGAAACTGTTGCCGCAAATATTGCAGGTAAACTGATTAAGGATATACAGGAGGTGTTGTGATAGTGAGTAGTGAGTGAGTGAGTAATTACTTTGTACGCTACTCATTAAACGTTACTCACCACTCACTACTGACTATTGACTACTGACTACCCACTACTCAGTTTTTTTGTAACTTTGCCGCATGGAAAGGATATACCTCGATAACGCCGCTACTACCCCACTAGACCCTGTTGTGCTGGAAGCTATGATGCCTTATCTGACGAACCAGTTTGGCAATCCATCTTCTATTTACAGTTATGGCCGTGAAAGCCGGCTGGCCATTGAGAATGCACGTAAATCGGTAGCCAAAATCATAAATGCGCATCCAGCCGAGATATTCTTTACCAGTGGCGGTACAGAGAGCAGCAATACGGCTATTTCAGCCGCTGTTAGAGACCTGGGGTGCAAGCATATTATCTCTTCCGTAATTGAACACCATGCCACTACCCATACTGTTGAACATATGTATCATTCGGGAGAAGCAGCACTGAGTTATGTAAAGCTCTTACCGAACGGACATATTGATCTTGAAGACCTTGAACGCCTGCTGGCTGAGAGCGAAGAAAAATGTCTGGTGTCATTAATGCATGCCAATAATGAAATTGGAAATATCCTCGATATTCATGCTGTAGGTGAACTGTGTAAATTATATGGCGCTATTTTTCATAGCGATACTGTTCAGACCGTAGGACATTTTCCTTTTGACTTACGCAATACACCTGTACATTTTATTACCGGTGCCAGCCATAAATTCCATGGCCCCAAAGGCGTGGGTTTATTATACATCAACGAGAATGTAAAAATCAAACCATTTGTACATGGTGGAAGCCAGGAGAGAAATATGCGGGCAGGTACAGAAAACCTCTATGGCATTGTTGGTTTTGCCAAAGCACTCGAACTGGCCACTCAGCAGTACGAACAGGACAGCACCTATATTAAAGGTCTGAAACTGTATATGATGGAACAATTGAAAAAACATATCAAAGCTGTTTCTTTCAATGGCGATACGCTGGGGCGTTCTTTGTATACCGTATTAAGTGTGAGCTTCCCCAAAACTGAAAAAAGTGAGATGATTCTTTTCAATCTCGATATCAACAATATCTGTGCAAGTGGCGGTAGTGCCTGTACCAGTGGTGCCGATCAGGGTTCACATGTTATCAGGGCCATCAACAATAATCCGAACCAGGTGACGGTGCGTTTCTCTTTCTCTAAAAACAATACCAAAGATGAGATCGACAAGGTAGTGGAACAGTTGAAAGATATGATCTGAACATAAGCCCCTCTTCTCCCATAAATATGTGATACTGGATAAGCGGCAAGGTTTTGAAACAGCGAAATTTTAGTTTCGGGTGTCAGGTAAAAAAACTGAACCATGAAAAATAAATTTCTCTCTCTTTTTTTGATGATGACTCTTTTTGGACTACAACTTCAGGCCCAGCAAAGAGATACTGATTTACCCGGACCTCCCGCCAAAACCATATTTGGTGAAATTGGCGGCCCCGGTCTTTTCTCTGCTAACTACGACCAACGTTTTAAAGGACAGAAAGGATGGGGATTTCGTGTAGGTATGGGTGGAATTGGTTTTATTACCTCAGGTGTTTTTGCCTTACCCGTTGGCTTTAATCATTTATCTGGAAAAGATGGCCACTATCTCGAACTCGGTGCCGGTGCAAGTGCTATTACCGTTACAGATGGGGAAGACTTTTTTGAAAACAGCAATTCAACTGTTTTTGGTTACCTGAATTTCGGATATCGCTATCAACCAGAGAAAAAAGGTTTCACAGCAAGGGTATTTGTTTCTCCACTTATTACCGGTGCGGGCGTGTTTCCTTTCTATGGAGGAATTTCTGCAGGTTTTAAATTTTAGCCGTCGAAACAATTAAATAACGAACGACTCCCAATCTCCCCTTCTCCCTGTTAACAAGTATTCTGCAATAGTTAATTTACTACATGCAATGTTTTTTAACAGGGAGAAAGGGAGAACGAGAGTTAGGCAGGAGATTATTTATAATCGTCTTCGTTGAAATCATCATCGTCTTCTGTGCCCAGGCTTATTTCGCCGAGGTTCATCATGCTGCCGATCAGGTCCTTGAACTCTACTTTACCTTCAATGGTTCTCTTACTGATTAATGAATAAGCCGCAAGGCCATGTAATACAAATTCCATCAGCAAAGTCTGTTGTTTGTCATTGGCCTGTGGAAAATATTTTTTTACAAAAGCATAGAGGCCGTCTACCTTATATAAGGTTTGTGTTCTTGTTTCATCTTTACAATCCATCAGCATATCGAGATGATTACCTGCATCGAACCAGCGGATGATGGATTTATATGGATTCTCAGGTTCTTTTTCCTCCACTGATTTTTTCCCTGCTGGTCTTCTTTTCTTGACCTGCTCCGGATTGGGGAAATAAGTTATAAACTGTGAGCGTATGGCTTTATCGAGTAAATTCACTGCTACCTGATAGGGGCCCTCCTGCTCTCCTTCATATACCAGTTCTATTTTTCCTGTAATGGCGGGTATGATACCACTCAAATCACTGATCCATACCTGCGTTTTT
>DPWF01000419.1:5512-6543 GCA_003526435.1 Chitinophagaceae bacterium
CCCATGTATCAATGCCCTTCTTTCTGCAGTGCTGACTGCATTTTCAAATGCGGCTATGGTTAACCTTGCACTTACGCCACTTTTCTTATCTACATATTCATTGCTTCTTGCTTCAAACGCCACCTGTTCTATCAGTCTCTTAACAAGATCACTGATATCTACCAGTGAAGCCTGCTCTTTGCTAATAACAGCTTCCTGTTCTGTAATGGCCAAAGCATGTTCAATAGTTTTGGGATAATGCGTGAGTATCTGGCTCTGTATCCTGTCTTTTAGCGGAGTTACAATACTGCCCCGGTTTGTATAGTCTTCAGGATTGGCTGTAAACACAAAGAGTATATCGAGTGGCATTCTCAATTTAAAGCCCCGTATCTGAATATCTCCTTCCTGGAGAATATTAAATAAAGCCACCTGTATTCTTGCCTGCAGATCGGGCAGTTCATTGATCACAAAAATGCCCCGGTTACTTCTGGGTATAATACCGTAGTGAATGACTTTTTCATCGGCAAAACTCAGTTTGAGGTTNNGAGGTTAGCGGCTTTGATGGGATCTATATCACCGATCAGATCTGCTACACTTACATCGGGGGTGGCCAGTTTTTCTCCATAACGTTCGCTGCGATGTAGCCAGCGGATGGGTGTTTCATCGCCATGCTCTGCAATCAGGTCCTTGGCAAATTTGCTCAATGGCTGAAGCGGATCATCATTGATTTCAGAGCCCGCTATTACAGGGATGTATTCGTCTAATAAGTCAACCATCTGTCTGGCCATCCTTGTCTTTGCCTGTCCACGTAAACCCAGGAACAGAATATTATGCCGGCTGAGAATGGCGCGCTCTGTATCGGGTATCACCGTGTCTTCATAGCCAATGATACCAGTAAAGGGTTGTTCTTTCTGTTGTATGGAATGGATCAGATTCGCCCTGATTTCTTCTTTTACGGAGCGTGGTTGGTATCCACTCTTTTTAAGTTGTCCTAAAGTATTAATATCCTTCATCATATCGTTTTAAATACATCATCTCCCGTTCTCCCCTTC
>DPWF01000290.1:0-3132 GCA_003526435.1 Chitinophagaceae bacterium
GTTCTTCTCCGGTTTTACGCATGGTTTCGGCAATACGTGTGAAATCGCCTTTTTCCCAAAGAACTTTGTTTGGATTCATAGTGCAGGTTTTACATCATTGTAAACTTAGCTATCGAATAAGTCATTAGAGGGTGTATAAATATACCAAAAAGCAAATAATTTCGGGTATACCGTACAGGATATTCTTTTCTCTTTTTATCAGGATTGATTTACAGTGAATTATGCGCAAGTAATACTGTTGTATTACTGAACTTTCTTCCCTGTTTTATCTATATAAAAAACATCATTACCTTTTTTTACCTCCGCTTTGCCATCGATAAAATCACCGGCTTCGTCGAACTGGGGGGTAATGACTTCTTTCCCGTTCACATCCACAAATCCGATTTTGCCATTCAGTAAAACGGCACACATGCCTTCCGAATACCCATAGATATTATCGTATTTAACAGGGATCATGATTTTACCATCATTGGTAATGAGTCCGATTTTCTGATTGGCTGCTGCAATCACGCATGCTGATTCATTTGCATTGATCAGTGTGTCATACTTGATCTCGGTAATTTCCTGGCCCTTATCGTTTACCATACCCCATTTGTTGTCAATTCTCACAAAACTCCGACCCTCAATCGGGGAGAATATCTGCGTATATTTTGCTGGCGTAATTTCTGTAAAAGTCTCTGAGAAAAAACCATGCTTCCCATTCTGTTTAAACCATAACAATGGTTTTGTGTCGTCCATTCTTGATATATATTCATACTTAAGCGGGATCTTAACTTCGTTGTTTTTATTGATCACGCCAAAATATTTACCCGTTCTCACATAAGCGATCCCACCAACAAATGATGAACCATATTCGTAAGAAGGAGCAATCACATCTTTTCCACTCTGATCAATCCAGCCATATAAATTATTTACTTTTATATTAAATAATCCGTCTGATAAAGGTTCAACACGATCATATTTTAATGGAACAACTATCTTACCGGTTTTGTCAATTCGTCCAACCATTGTACCTTGTCTTACCATACAGGTTCCGTCTTTATCGAAGCCGAATACGCGGTCATATACCAATGGAATAACTTCCTTACCCGTTTTATCAATGTATCCCCATTTGCCGTTCCAGCTAACCCTGCAAAGTCCACCTGAAAATTTATAACCCTCTGATGCAATACTGTATCTGGCGGGTACCACTTCTTTTCCTTCCATATTGAGCACACCCATCATACCGTTTTTCTGCATGGTAGCCAAACCTTCATAGAAGGGATTGATTTCTTCATACAAAGCAGGTGTTAACTCTTTTCCATTGGTGGATAGTAGTCCGTATTTCTTTTTACTATCTTTATTTTCATGGTAAATACGTAATACAGCATCTACATCATTATTGTATGTTTTTTTGATTTCTTCGTATTTGATCGGTGTAATTTCTTTTCCCTGTTTATTGATCAGCCCCCATTTTCTGTTGATGGAAACCTCTGCAACGCCGAAACTGAAATCTCTCACCATACTATATTTAAATGTGGTAAGCTCTTTACCATTTACATCAATAAATCCATAATTATGAGTCCAGTAATACCCTGTTTTAGCAGGTGCAAAGGAAAGGTTCGAATTGTCAACCGTTTTCAGTTCAGAGATATAGGCTGCAATAAATCCTTCATAGTATTGATTGCCCAACCAATCGTATTTGGCAGGTGCAACTACATTTCCGGTTGCATTTTCAATGCCATATTTTTCTTTACCATCGACGGTCTTTGTAAAAACACGGTAACCTTGCTGGGCATGAACGGATAAAGCGAAAAAACAAAAAGCAACAGGTACAAATATTTTTTTCATTAACTATTTTTTAAACTTTTGTATGAGTTATTCTTCTTCCTGTTCAATTTTGAATTCGGAAAATAATTTTGCCAGCGNNAATTCTATATATGACCAGTCGCTCATCTGGTGTAACATATGTACGAAATTGTGACCGAATTGGAGGATTACCTGGTTTTGTAAAACAAAGAATGCGTTCTCCATTCCAAATCCTCCGGTGTCGGGGTTCCATATCGCTTCATTGTGCCAGTCGGAGATATCATCATCATGTTCTTTCCGAAAAGCGGCAATGGCTGCAAAAGGATCAATGCCATTCATGAAACTGATACTCGGAATTTTGCCGGTAAGGTAGAGATACAAGGATTTGCCATTGAGGTAATCATGACTGAAGAGCGTAGACAATGCTGCAGGCTCTCTGGATATTGGTGTTGTTTCCATAAAATAACAATGCCTTTTCTGTAGAATTTGCTTCCGTTTTGTCTTTACAGATGATATGGAATCAATATTAGTTCTATTATTTTTCTTTTCTTTTTTTTGACGAAAGAAAATGACATGCACTATTCATTTTACTTAATTCTTGGTATGGTTATCACACATAGGATTAGGTAGAATGATACCAGAAGAACTATTTATCAGGTTTTGAACTGGCCTTAGAAAAAAAGCGCTTGTCGGCCTCATGTGGATACGAAGAAAAAAAGTAAAAGTAAATGAAGGGAAGGTCTTTGCTAGGTAGACTTGGGTATTGTTCCGCTTACTCCTATGTTGCTTAATTATGATCATAAAAGCAGGAGACCTGCAACAAAAAAGGACCAGTTATTAACTGGTCCTTTTTTGATTGTATCCGACAGGATTTATTTTCCTTTCATCTTCCTGATCTCTTCTGTCAATTTAGGTACTACTTCAAAAGCATCACCTACAATACCGTAATCGGCTGCTTTAAAGAAAGGCGCTTCAGGGTCTTTGTTGATGACAACAATGATCTTACTGCGGTTCACACCCGCAAGGTGCTGAATGGCTCCGGAAATACCAATGGCGATATACAGATTGGGGGCCACCTGTACACCTGTTTGTCCAACATGTTCATGGTGAGGTCTCCAGTGTGCATCACCAACAGGACGGCTACAAGCGGTAGCGGCTCCCAGTTCTTTGGCCAGATCGAGCAGGATACCCCAGTTTTCAGGCCCTTTTAATCCGCGACCACCACTTACTACAATCTCTGCTTCTGTTAATGGGATTTCGCCACTTACTTTATTCACCGCAGTAACTTTTACTTTCGATGCATCTACTGCAACAGAGAGTTGGGTTACTTCAGCACTGCCTTCG
>DPWF01000290.1:3198-5154 GCA_003526435.1 Chitinophagaceae bacterium
ATGGCAGAGGTAATGCTTACATTGGCAAATGCCTTACCGGAGAAAACGGTTTTCTTCACCAGAAAACCATTGCTGGTATCGGGCAGGGCACAGGCACCTGCAACAAGACCCGCTTTGAGTCGAACAGCAACACGACCTGCAATGGCTTTTCCTGTATGGTTATGTGAAATTACCACCACATTGGCTCCAGTGGTTGTTACTGCTTCTGCTATCACTTTTGCATACACTTGTGCATCGAGGTGATTGAGCGTATCATGATTAACCTGGTGTACTTTTTTTACGCCATACTTGCCCAGGGCAGCCAGGTCATCACTTACATTACCCAATACCAGGGCTTCGGCAGTGGTACCTAATTGTTCGGCTAGTTTAGCACCATAAGTTAATACTTCGTAAGAAGCTTTTTTGATATGGCCCTCTGATTGATCTACAAATATTAAAACAGACATTGTTCGTTTTTTAAAAGATGGTTGAATAGAAATCCCGATCAGATTGCTTTTGCTTCTTCGTGCAACAATCTTACCAGTTCGCCCACATTATCCGGACTCACCAGTTTTACACCTGCTTTCGCCGGTGGTAATTCAAAGCTCACTACAGATGTGAGTGTATCAACAGCTACGGGGTCTACTACTTTTAAGGGTTTGGTACGTGCAGCCATGATGCCTCTCATATTAGGAATACGCTGTTCTGCTACACCTTTCTGACAACTTACGACTGCTGGTAAAGCCACTTCGGCCACTTCTTCGCCGCCTTCAATCTCACGGGTAACAGTGGCGGTATTGCCATTCAGGTCAAATTTGGTAGCGAGGGAGATATAGGGGGCATCTATCAGTTCTGCCACCATACCACCAATAGAAGAACCATTGTAATCTATGGTTTCTTTACCGGTGAAAACCAGATCGTAACCATCTTTTGCAATGGCCGCAATCTGTGAAGCAATGAAATAACTGTCACTGCCATCTGCATTCACACGAATGGCTTCATCGCCACCCAATGCCAGTGCTTTACGGATGATGGGTTCTGCATCTGCACCACCTACAGTTACGAGGTGTACAATGGTGGAGGGATCTTTTTCTTTCAGTTCAATGGCCTTTACCAATGAATACCATTCATCATAAGGGTTGATGATCCACTGAACACCGTTCTCATCAAATTTGCTGTTACCATCCGTAAAAGCAATCTTGGAAGTGGTATCAGGCGTTTTGCTTACACAAACCAGGATTTTCATATGTCTCTATTAGGTTTTGATTCAATGATTAGTTGTTTATGCAACTATTTAACAAATATAGGAAGCTTTTGTTTCCGGCAAAGGTTCGGATATTTTTTTTAACAGGGGAAATTTTTAGGATAGGGTATTGGATCATGGTTGATAGTCCATGGCCCATAGTTTGTAACAAAGCAGATTTCTGCTTACCATGGACTATAAACGATCAGCTATGGTCTAACTGCTATCTTTGTTCTATGGAACGAATTACACGTATACTGGCTTTTTTAGAGCAGCATCCGAAGGATAACTTCCTGCGACATGCGCTGGCATTGGAGTATATCAAGAAGGATAAACTGGCTGAAGCCAGAACGTTGTTTGAAGCGGTACTGACCGATTCGCCGGATTATGTGGGATCTTATTACCACCTGGCCAAATTACTGGAACAGCTTCAGGAAACAGCGCTGGCCATTCAATGGTATGAAAAAGGCATGGAAGCCGCAAAAACAGCGGGAGATAACCATGCGTTGAATGAGTTGAGAGCAGCGTATGATGATTTGATGTAGGATGTCTGATGTAAAATCTATATCAGACATCCTGCATCAGACATCAAACATCTCCTCAACTGCCTCTCGATCCACCCGTTTTAATGGGTTTCTTGGCAATACCAACGGCTTTGGTGCCGGGTTTGCTGATGAATTTTGAAGCCTGGGCCGCATTCTTTGAACCTGCAGCGCCTGCTTTGCCGGCTTTCT
>DPWF01000290.1:5179-6659 GCA_003526435.1 Chitinophagaceae bacterium
TTTGATTTGATGATCTTTGATTTTTTGATTTGGAGTATATAAAATCAAAAAATCAAAGATCAAAAAATCTCCGTAGGAGTCCTTTGGACAACCATTAATTTCTGTACTTTCCCTCACCAAAATGCTTGCCATGTCTGTTACAAAAACGTATGATTTTGCAAAATATAAAACCCCAACGGGAACGCAGTTAAGCTGCAAAGGATGGATACAGGAAGCAGCCCTGCGTATGTTATTGAATAACCTCGATCCTGCAGTGGCAGAAAGGCCGCAAGAGCTGATTGTATATGGAGGAAGGGGGAAAGCCGCACGTAATATAGAGAGTCTTGATCTGATTATCCAGTCGCTAAAAAAACTGGAAAACGATGAAACGCTTTTAATACAGAGCGGCAAGCCTGTAGGTATCTTAAAAACACATGTAGATGCTCCCAGGGTTTTGTTATCCAACTCACAATTAGTTCCCAACTGGGCCAACTGGAAACATTTTACGGAACTGGAACAAAAGGGTTTGATGATGTATGGACAAATGACAGCAGGTTCCTGGATATATATCGGATCTCAGGGTATTGTACAGGGTACGTATGAAACTTTTGCTGCTGTGGCAGATAAACATTTTGGCGGTTCTTTGAAGGGTACATTAAGTGTAACAGCGGGTCTTGGCGGCATGGGTGGCGCTCAGCCCCTGGCTATTACCATGTGCGATGGGGTAGCACTTTGTGCAGAAGTAGAAGAATGGCGGATCGATAAAAGAATAGAGACAAAATACCTTGACCTGAAATTTACGAATATCGACGAAGCCATCAACAGGGCTGTAGAGGCCAAACAGCATGGTGAAAGACTGAGTATTGGCGTATTGTCAAATGCTGTACAGTTATTACAAAGACTGATTGAAAGAAAGATAGAGGTGGACGTACTCACTGACCAGACTTCGGCGCATGATCCGTTGATTGGGTATATTCCTCATACACTGGATAACCATGCGGCAAACGTATTGAG
This sequence comes from Chitinophagaceae bacterium, assembly GCA_003526435.1. Taxonomy (GTDB): domain Bacteria; phylum Bacteroidota; class Bacteroidia; order Chitinophagales; family Chitinophagaceae; genus Sediminibacterium. The sequence goes on from DPWF01000290.1 coordinate 6,173, forward strand.
AGAAAAAGACCCGGATGCTTATATCGCACTGGCATATGATAGTATGAAGCTGCATGTGGAGCTGATGCTTACATTGCAAAAAGCCGGAGCCATAACATTCGATTATGGTAATAACCTCCGTGCACGTGCACTCGAGCATGGGTTGAAGAATGCGTTTGATTTTCCGGGGTTTGTACCGGCATATATTCGTCCGTTGTTTTGTGAAGGAAAAGGTCCATTCAGATGGGCGGCACTCAGTGGTGATCCTGCAGACATTGCTGTTACAGACGAACTGATCATTCAACTTTTCCCTGAAAATAAATCGATGCAACGCTGGATGAAAATGGCCAAAGAAAGAATAGCTTTCCAGGGTCTGCCTGCACGTATCTGCTGGCTCGGACAGGGTGAACGTGAAAAAGCAGGGTTGGCATTCAATGAATTGGTAAGAACAGGAAAAGTAAAAGCACCGATTGTAATTGGCCGCGATCATCTCGATACCGGATCTGTT
>DPWF01000144.1:0-465 GCA_003526435.1 Chitinophagaceae bacterium
GTAAAGCAGGCAGCCGCATAAGTGTAACGATCTGTTTCTTACTTGGAATATTTGTTTCAGGTAACTCGCAGCAAACTCCGGGCGATCAGCAAGAAATAAAGGCGCTGTTAGCCGATTTTATGAAAGCAATTACCACCCGCGACTCGGCCAGCATGTATTCCTTTTTTGCCAATACGCCTGTAACATGGGTAGGGGTTTGGAAACCTGTTACACAGCAGCAACGCTTACTGAAAAATGAAAAGGCCGAAGGATACAAAGTGTCAGACTCCCGAACCTGGTTCAGGGCTGTAACAAGTTCGGGAGTTAAAGAAGAAAAATTTAGAAATCCTGTGATTGTGGCAGACGAGTCTATCGGGTCGGTAACTTTTGACTATAGCTTCTGGGCGAATGGAAAAAAAGGAAACTGGGGGAAAGAAAGCTGGGGCTTGATTAAACAAAACGGTACATGGAAAATTGCCAGTGTAT
>DPWF01000144.1:499-2866 GCA_003526435.1 Chitinophagaceae bacterium
GGGAGCCTGAGGATAATCAGAGCGTTCGTGAAATTAAAGATGACAAAATGGAAGCGTATATGCAATCTATTCTGCAAAGCACGCATTTTCAGGGAACTGTTTTGGTAGCAAAAGGCGATTCGGTCATACACCATGCCGCATATGGAATGTTTGATGTTGAGAAGGGAATACCCAATACCATCAGCACACAGTTTTTAATTGGATCATTAACAAAATCTTTTGTGGCTGTTGCGGCAATGAAACTTGTGGAAGAGAAAAAACTTGATCTCAACGAACCAGTCGCCACATACCTGCCCGGTTTGAAAAAAGAATTGTCGGAAGGATTAACCATTCATTACCTCATGAAACAACAGTCTGGTCTTGAAACAAGTTTTGACAATCTCACGGAGTACGAGATAATGGACATCACTCCTGCGGAATTACTGGCAATCATCAATACATCAAAAAGGAGTTTTAAGCCGGGTGAAAAGTACCAGTACACCAATATTAACTATGCCATATTAGCAATGATTATTGAATCGGTAACTGGTACCAGTTATCAGCAATACCTGAAGAAAACCATTTTCGACCCATCAGGTATGCCGTATACAGGCATTGAAAGACTGGTAAATACACCAGCCAACAGGGCCATTGGGTACAGAAAAGTAAATGGAATATTTCGCAGGATACATAACTCGGTTTCCTATGCCTATGGAGCAGGTGATATTTATTCAACCGCATCTGATTTGTTCAACTGGAAAAATGCCTTGAGCAGATTAACATTGCTTAATGGCTCGAGTCTTTCGCTTATGTTTGATGGTGCAGGAAAGGACTGGGGGTATTATGGATATGGTTTCCGGATACAGCCTTACCAGACTTCGCAGGAAGGAAAGGAAGCAGGAAAACTCATCAGACATGGAGGTACCATGAATGGGTTTACTTCAAATTTTCATTTTTACCGGAACGATAACCTGACAGTTATTGTATTATCAAATTACCGCGATGTACCAATACGCCGTATCACTTACCAGTTGAAAGAGCTGGCACTTGGCTTTGGTGTGGAGGAGAGGAAAAACAAATACGAAGAATAATATAAGATGCAAGAGGACAGGAGGCATTTATTCCTGAGGATTGGGTCAATGCAAAAAGTTAAATAACATCCTGTTACGGTATTATGACCAGCGGTGTTGTAAGCTGTTATTGATGGTTGTATCTTTGTAGCAGGCAGTAAAAAACTGCCGGTTATCTATCACAATAAATAAAGATTGCATGAAAAAACTATTGATTGCGGCTTTTGCATTATTTGCCGTAAATATGCTGAGTGCCCAGCCTCCGCAAGTGCCTGCAGAAGCCGGTGCCAAATTTGGTAAAGCCACCACTGCCGATAACGCAGTATCTATTGAAGAGTTTGTAAAAGTGATGTCAACCAAAGAAGAAGGTAAACCCCACGAAGCCAAAATAGTAGGTGTAGTAACCGAAGTTTGTCAGAAAGAGGGTTGCTGGATCGNNGCGTGCAATCGCCTAATGGTAATATGATGGTGAAGATGAAAGATCACAAATTTGCTGTTCCGGTGATACTGAATGGTAAAAAGATCGTGATTGATGGTGTAGCCACCCAAACCACCACATCTGTAAAGCAATTGAAGCATTTTGCAGAAGATGCCGGCAAAAGCAAGGAAGAAATAGCCAAAATCACCGAACCCAAGAAGGAGATTGTGATCCAGGCTGCAGGGATATTGGTGTTATAAGCTACAAGATTAAAGGAAGAAAATAGGGAAGCAATTGGCCATTGGCTAATTGCTTTTTTTTGTTGATTATCAGCCTATTAAATATATTTTCTCCTAAAACTTGCAGCTTTTCCCCTTCTTTTTCTTTGAAATCCCGCACCCACTCCTTACCTTTGCCGCCCCAAAAGTTCTTTTTTTGAAAGAATGATTGAGTTTGGGAGTCCCGATAAAATCGGGACGTTATAACCAATTAAATCAAAAAGCAATGGCCAAAGAAATCACCGGCTATGTGAAGTTGCAGGTAAAAGGCGGTCAAGCCAATCCAGCACCTCCCGTAGGTCCAGCCCTTGGTTCGAAGGGTATCAACATCATGGAGTTCTGTAAGCAGNNGCAGTTTAATGCCAGAACCCAGGACAAAATGGGTAAAGTAGTTCCCGTTTTGATCACTGTTTATGCTGATAAGTCATTCGACTTCATCATCAAAACCGCTCCTGCTGCCGTTCAGTTAATGGAAGCAGCAAAAATCCAGAAAGGTTCAAAGGAAAGCAATCGTCAGAAAGTAGGTAAAGTAACCTGGGATCAGGTTGAAGTTATCGCTAAAGACAAGATGTCTGACCTGAATGCATTTACCCTTAACAGTGCTATGAGCATGGTAGCTGGT
>DPWF01000014.1:0-736 GCA_003526435.1 Chitinophagaceae bacterium
GAAACCTTGCACAGTTAGTGAAAGATGGCAATCATGTGATGGAAGTAGGTAAGGGAGAACTCGCCAGCGGACTGTTTGGTGATGGAAGAATGGCCGAGCCGGAAGAGATCTGTCAATACCTTATCGAACATTTTTTTCGTACCCATGAACTGAAAGGAAAGAAAGCCATTGTAACCGCAGGGCCCACTTATGAAGCCATTGATCCCGTACGTTTTATTGGTAATCATTCATCCGGCAAAATGGGTTTTGCCATTGCAGAAGCATTATACCTGCGTGGTGCCGATGTAATATTGATTACGGGTCCAACCAGTCAGCAAACAAATTATAAAGGCATTACTGTACAACCGGTAGTATCGGCAGATGAAATGTATGCCGCTGCTGTGAAAGTATTTGAAGATGCGAATATTGCAGTAATGTCGGCCGCTGTTGCTGATTATAAACCCGCACAGGCCGCACAGGAGAAGATTAAGAAAAAGCAGGACGAATGGAGCATTGAGCTGGTGAAGAATAAAGACATACTGCATCAATTGGGTCAGCAGAAAAAAAACGGACAGTTCCTGTTAGGTTTTGCACTTGAAACCAATAATGAAAAAGAGAATGCACTCAGTAAGCTAAAGTCTAAAAATGCAGATGGAATTGTATTGAATTCCCTGAACGATAAAGACGCCGGCTTTGGTGTGGATACCAATACGGTGACCATCTTTCATGCTTCTGGCGCTGAGGAAAAGATTGGCGT
>DPWF01000014.1:751-2422 GCA_003526435.1 Chitinophagaceae bacterium
AAACCGAAAAAAGAAATAGCGGCCGATATTGTTTCATTCATCATAAAGCACCTGCATGTATAAAAAAATCATCAGTTTGGTATTGGTTGCATGTATACTATGCGATGCAGGTGCCCAGGAATTACAGGCAAGGGTAACAGTACTGTCGAACAGGGTCACCACCAATATCGACAGAAAAATATTTACCACACTGCAAAACCAGTTAACCAACCTGCTCAATAACAGAAAATGGACCAACGATAGTTATAAGCAGAACGAAAAAATAGAGTGCAGTTTTATCCTCAATATTGAAAGTATACTGGAGCCTAATATTTATAAAGCTTCTTTAAACATACAGGCTGCAAGGCCGGTATATCATTCATCGTACCAGGCGGCCATGATTAATTTCCAGGATGCAGATGTGGCGTTTAAATATGTGGAATTTCAGCCGGTAGAATTTAATGAGAACAGGGTACAGGGCACAGATGCCGCTGCGGCCAATCTCACCGCCATCTTCCCGTATTATATCTATACCATTCTCGGACTCGATTACGATTCTTTTGCTCCTAAAGCAGGTGAAACCTATTTCAGAAAGGCACAGAATATTGTAAACAATGCACCGGAAGGAAGAGGCATTTCCGGCTGGAGAATTTTCGACGGGTTAAGAAACCGTTACTGGTTGAATGAAAACCTGATCAATACAAGATACAATACCATTCACGATATTATTTATGGTTATTACAGAAAGGGATTGGATCAGTTATATGATAAGGAAGCCGAAGCGAGGGCAGGTGTTATTAATGCGCTGATTCAGTTGCAGACGTTTAGCAAGGAGAATCCCAATACCATGATCCAGCAATTTTTTATGCAGGGTAAATACCTGGAGCTGGTAGGCATCTTTAAAAAAGCACCTGCCGGTGAAAAAGCAAAAGCACTGGAGTTGCTAAGTGAACTGGATGTTGCCAATGCATCAAAATATAAAGAAGAACTGCGATGAGGATATTGATCTGTGTCTGTATAGTATGTTTATCATTGATGCAGATAAGCTGCCGTAATGAAACAAAAACGACCATCATACCCGTAGACAGTATGAAGCTGATTATGTGGGATATGATGAAAGCAGATGAATGGTTCAGCAGAAAAATTGTACAGGATACCAATGCCACCCGCAACAAGGAAGATGTGAAAATGTATGAAATGGTCTTCAAAGTACACGGTGTAACACGTGAACGATACTTTACCAGTTACCGTTATTATGAAGGAAGACCCGTTTCTTTCAAGAGATTACTTGATTCTCTTGATGCATATGCCAACCGTGAGCGTTTAAAACGATATGAAATAGAAAGGGGCGGAAGTAAGCCCTTTCAACCCAAAAAATGATTGCCTCTTTATGAATAAAGTATATAAAAATGCAGCAGCGGCCATAGCAGATATCCAGGATGGAACCACATTGATGTTAGGTGGTTTTGGCTTGAATGGTATTCCCGAAAATGCCATAGCCGCATTGGTAGAAAAAGGCGTAAAAGAACTTACCTGTATTTCGAACAACGCAGGTGTAGATGATTTTGGATTGGGGCTATTGCTCAGGACCAGACAGATCAAGAAAATGATCAGCAGTTATGTAGGAGAGAATGCAGAGTTTGAAAGACAATTGCTGAGTGGTGAGCTGGAAGTAGATCTTATTCCGCAGGG
>DPWF01000014.1:2459-2860 GCA_003526435.1 Chitinophagaceae bacterium
GCATCCCCGCATTTTTTACACCCGCAGGTTATGGAACAGAAATAGCAGTGGGAAAAGAAGTAAGGGTATTCGACGGAAAACCTCACCTGATGGAAATGGCATTACATGCCGACTTTGCCCTGGTGAAAGCCTGGAAAGGAGATACATTGGGTAACCTTGTTTTCAGAAAAACAACACGCAATTTCTCCACTTCTATGGCCAAGGCTGGAAATATTACCATTGCAGAAGTAGAACACCTGGTACAACCCGGAGAGCTCGATCCTGATGAAATACACGTTGCAGGTGTATACGTACATCGCATATTTGAAGGAAAGGGCTATGCGAAAAGAATTGAGCGGAAGACAGTGAAGTTAGTGAGTGGCGAATCGTGAATGGTCAATCGTCAATCGTCAATCGTGAAT
>DPWF01000014.1:2900-3147 GCA_003526435.1 Chitinophagaceae bacterium
ATTGACCATTCACGATTGACGATTAAACACTCACGTCCTTTTTTAACATCAAAACAACTTGCCCCATGGCTTTAGATAAATTCGGTATTGCAAAAAGAATAGCGCAGGAGTTGCGGGATGGCATGTATGTGAATCTTGGAATTGGCATACCTACGCTTGTATCTAATTTTATTCCGGATGGAATGACGGTTATTTTTCAGAGCGAGAATGGTATACTGGGTATGGGTCCATATCCGACAGAAGAAGA
>DPWF01000014.1:3279-5419 GCA_003526435.1 Chitinophagaceae bacterium
AGATATTGCCAACTGGAAAATACCCGGTAAAATGGTGAAAGGCATGGGCGGTGCGATGGATCTGGTAGCAAGTGCAAGAAATATTATCGTGGCCATGATGCATACCAATCCGAAAGGCGAGAGTAAGCTGCTGCCACAATGCAGTTTACCATTAACAGGCGGTGGCTGTGTTAAAAAAGTAGTAACTGAATTAGCGGCACTTGATATTACAAAAGAAGGATTCGTTTTATTGGAACGTGCACCCAGTGTTAGTGTGGAAGAAATAAAAGCCAAAACAGCAGGCAAACTCATTGTACCCGATCATGTTCCTGAAATGCAATTGTAAACTGCATCCAACTTTTTTCAGCTAATTTTGTTATCAAATATTTCAATCATTAAATCAAATCATATGAGTATTCAGGCAGGTGCAGTGGCGCCCGATTTTTCACTTTTCGACACCGACAAGAACAAAGTATCATTAGCAGACCAGAAAGGAAAGAATGTAGTATTGCTTTTCTTCCCGCTTGCATTTACCGGTGTTTGTACCACTGAATTATGTAATGTGCGTGATAATATTTCATTGTATAATAATACCAATGCGGTGGTTTTTGGTATTTCAGTAGACTCACTGTTTTCATTGGGTAAGTTCCGTGATGAGCAGAAACTGAATTTCCAGTTGCTGAGCGATTTTAATAAAGAGGCAGCCAAAGCTTTCGGCGTATTATACGATACCTTCCCCGCTTTTGAAATGCAGGGCGTGAGCAAGCGTGCCGCATTTGTAATTGATGCAGCAGGTGTAGTGAAGTATGCAGAAGTATGTCCTACACCCGGCGATCTCCCCAATTTTGAAGCCATCCAGCAAACACTGAATAGCTTGTAAAACAGAGGAATAAGAAATAAGGAATGTCCAAAGTGGAGAATTTCACTTTCTCATTCCTTATTTCTCTGTTCCTTATTCCTCTGTTCTCTATTTCTCTGTTCCCACCGTATCTTTGCGGACATGAAAGCAGGAATACTCGGAGGCGGTCAGTTGGGCCGTATGTTATTACAGGCGGCAGCCAATTATACAGTTGAAACATATGTGCTGGAAAACGATCCGCATTGCCCGGCTGCACATCTCTGCCATCATTTTGTACAGGGCAATATCAACGATTTCGATACCGTGTACAACTTTGGGAAAGACCTGGATGTGCTTACCATTGAAATTGAATCGGTTAATGTAGATGCACTTGAAAAACTGGAAGCAGAAGGTGTAAAAGTATTTCCCAAACCCTCTGCCATACGCACCATCAAAAACAAGATTTTACAGAAACAATTTTACCAGGATAACTATATTCCTTCATCTGGTTTTGTCATTACACAAACAGCAGCCGATATACAACAACACAGTTCACTTCTTCCTGCCGTGCATAAAATAGGACAGGGTGGTTATGATGGAAAAGGTGTTCAGATTATACTGGATGAAAAAGACATCAGCAAAGGTTTTGATGCGCCGGCAGTACTCGAAAAAATGGTTCCGATTGCAAAAGAAATTGCCATGATCGTAGCCATGAATGAGAAAGGAGAAACAACACTCTACCCTCCCGCCGAAATGGTATTTGATCCTGTGCTGAACCTGCTCGATTACCAGGTAAGTCCGGCCCAACTTCCCGAACAGGTATTATGGAAAGCCGAAGCCATAGCCTTGCGTGTGGTAAAAGCGTTAAAGAGCCCGGGACTTTTTGCCGTTGAATTGTTTGTAGATAAAAATGAAGAAGTACTGGTCAATGAAACTGCCCCGCGGGTTCATAACAGCGGACATCATACCATTGAAGCCAATTATTCAAGTCAGTACGACATGCTCTGGCGCATTATGCTGGGCTATCCATTGGGTAATACCGATGCCATTCTTCCATCTGCCATTGTAAACCTGCTGGGTGCAGACGGCCATTCTGGTGATGCAGTTTATGATCAGCTTGATGAAGTATTAAAAATGGACAATGTATTTGTTCATCTCTATGGTAAACTGCAAACCAAACCCGGTCGCAAAATGGGGCATGTAACCATCATGCACAAAGACTATCAGGATCTCACGCATAAGGCCAATAAGATTAAACACCTGCTGCAGGTAAAAACAAAATAGAAAATTTTTTGATGTCGGATGTCGGATTTGGGATATAAA
>DPWF01000247.1 GCA_003526435.1 Chitinophagaceae bacterium
ACTAATACCTGACCGGGATCTGCTACGCCGGGACAACCCGCTTCACTGATGATGCCAATATTTTTCCCTTCCTTTAATAATTGTACAAATTGCAATCTTACTTCTGCTTCTGCTTTATGAATGGTGAACCACTGGTAATCATCAATCACCATTTCTCTCCATAATTTTTTCAGGAATCTTCGGGCCGTTTTTTCCTGTTCTACAAAAAATACGGAACACTCTTTTACAGCATCCAGTATATAGGCCGGAATAGTTTGTAATGCTTCTTCATGTAAGACAGTGGGGATAAGATAAACTTTGCCAGTCATGCTTTATTTCTTTGCGTTGGCAGGATAAATACTGAGTGTTGCTGCAACAACTGCATATGCCGGTGCGAGCACCCAACCGATAACGGGAACCATATGCATCATATAAAAAACAACACCATTACCCAGTGCCAGTCCTTTGTGGTGGCCAATATAAAAAATACTTTCTGCAGGTGTTTTCTTCTGCCGTTCCATGCTGTAATCAAGCATAGAAAAACCATAGTAATAACATTCTACGAGAATGGCAAGAATGGGGGTTAGCCAGCCAACTAATGGTATTAAACTCAGTAATAAAATGGCAAGCACATACACCGTTTGCCAAACACTGTTTCGGAGAGCGATGGAAATGCCACGAAGAATATCTTTTCCAAGTTGTTTAAAACTGAAAGGGTAATCTTTTCCTTCAATAATAGAGGCTGTTTTTTCACTCAGATAAGCGAACAGGGGAGAGCCAATAATGAGAAAGAGATATTTAAAGAGCGAAAAATATAAAAGCATCAGCAAAAGCCATAATAAAGCAGTTCCGAATACAAAAAGAAATCCAATAAAACTGCTGGATAGCTCATCAATCCAGTTTCGTAAACCGGTTTTCAGGGTCATCCATTCTATAAAATCAGAAGCTGTTTGCCCGAAATAATACATGCCGGTAATAAACAGGAGGGTATATAAAATACCGGGTATCAATATCCATTTCCATAGTTTATGACGCACAATAAAATGATGTGCCTGGATGTAAGATTGTATGGCTATGATAAGTTCTTTGAGCAACGGGGGATATTTTAGATGCACTAAGTTAATGTATTCAGTATGTTTATCAAGTGAAAGCTTTAAGTGCATATAAACAACAACAATTACCTGCCTCTTTTTATCAACGTGAAAATGTATGTACGGTGGCAAAAGACCTGATTGGTAAGCTGCTGATTACCTGTTTTGATCATCAGTTAACAGCCGGGCGCATCGTAGAAACGGAGGCATATAATGGTATTGTTGATAAAGCCTCTCATGCTTATGGAGGACGTTATACCAGCCGCACAGAAGTGATGTACGGAGTTGGCGGATTTGCATATGTGTATCTGTGTTATGGTATTCATCATCTGTTCAATGTAGTAACCAATGTGGAAACCGTGCCGCATGCAGTTCTCATCAGGGGAATAGAACCCATAGCCGGTATTGAAACGATGCTGGAACGGATGCGGAAAACAAAAATGGATCATGCTGTTGGCCGTGGGCCGGGTAATGTGTCGAAGGCACTGGGCTTGCAGGTTGTACATTCAGGAACCGATCTTTTGGGAGATTCAATATTTATTGCGGATGATGGGTACCGTGTAAAAACAAATTCCGTTATTGCCACACCCCGCATAGGCGTTGATTATGCAGCAGAAGATGCTTTATTGCCTTATCGGTTCATAATAAAAGACCATCCGCATGTGACCAAACATGCTAATAATAAAAAGTAAATTTTACGCAGATAGAAGGATCAGAACTTTGGACAGTTTACAATTTTATCTGAAGAAGGTCGTCTGATGTAAATCAGTGAAAGCTCAATACCTCCGCGGTTCATTGAAGCGGTTTTTAGGGAAGATGAATTGTAGTCGTAACTAACACCCAGCCTGAAATCGTCAAATTCAAGTCCTACATAAGGAATGATGGCATCTTTTAAACGCATCCAGGAACCTACATATAAACTGGTTGATTTAATATCGTCGGGGTTGGCATTGAATTGTAAAGCGGCACCAAGCATGGTGGAAGAAACGCCCCCCTGGAACATTTGCATACCACTCATATGTAATGTAGTGGTGGTACCCACTGGGAAATAAGTACCTGCATGTATGGTAGTTCTTGCAGGCAGAATATAGTTGGCACCAGTAAATTCCTGTTTTGGACGATTGATATGATACATGCTCACGCCCAGGTAAAAATTATTGCGTTCATTGGTACTTCCATTGTATAATAAACCTGCATTGATGTCTACATAATTCGCTTTCAAAGTACCTGTATTAAATACTTCAGAAGTTACACCTGTAAATCCTGCTGTTGTTAACTGATCCTGAAATTTCAGCATATTGGTATTGATCAGCATATTGGCATAAGTAACCTGAAATCCCGCTCCTAGCTGATGAAACCCGTCTTCATCCAAACCCTTGTGATAAGCGGTTGATACAGATCCGTAATTGAATTTAACAGCACCGTTGGCACTATTATCGGTATACCCCATAAAGCCAAGCCCCCAGGTATCATTACTGGAAATCTGATTTTTCATGATCTGAAAATCTGCAGAAGCGGTGGCCGTGGTATAAGCTTTTTCAATGCTGGGCCACTGATTACGATAGTTGCCTGCCACCCGGTAGCTGCCAAAGAATTTACCTGTAAAAGCCGGATTTAAGGTCAGGGGAGATGAGAAAAACTGTGAGAAATTAGGATCCTGTGCCGATGCAGTATTCATCAGCATCAACAAAAATCCCAGGCAGCTTATTTGGTACAGCTTTTTCACTCAGCGTCTAATTTAGGGTAATCTGGTTGAATCAAATACGTGAATTAAGAAGATTAGGTTGTTCTTAACGCAGAGGATTGACCAGAAAAAGGGGCAGAGCGCTGCTCAGGTCAGGATTGATTTTTGGTACCGAAAGCCAGGTCACCGGCATCACCCAGACCCGGAACAATATATCCTTTGGCGGTCAGTTCATCATCAATATCGCCGCACCAGATATGAATATCATCACCACATTCGCGGTGAATGAGTTCAATGCCAACGGTGCAGGCAATGGCTACCACCACATGAAATGCGGAAGGCGTACCCTCATCTTTCATGTATTGAATGGTTTTTACAATTGAGGAGCCCGTTGCCAGCATCGGATCACTGATGATGACAATACGGTCATCAAGTGAAGGGCAACTCATATATTCCAGACTGATTTCAAATGACCCATCGCGATGGTGTTTACGATAGGCAGATACAAAAGCATTATCGGCTTTGTCGAAATAATTCAACATGCCATTGTGCATGGGTAAACCAGCCCGTAGAATGGTAGCCAGTACCGGCTGCTGATCGAGTCGCTTACTTTCATGGATACCTAATGGGGTAGGTACTTCAACAATGCTAAAAGGCATCCGTTTGCTGATTTCATATGCAGCAATCTCACCAATACGTTCGAGGTTGCGGCGAAAACGCATACGGTCGCCCTGAATATTGACATCTCTTAATTCAGATACCCAATTGCTGACAAGACTATGCTCCTGGCTAAGGTTTACGATCATGGCTCGGAAATATAAGGTTGGAAATGGCTCCAAAACTAAAATCTATCTGCTGGAATGAGAAATTTATGTTTGAAGGACCTATATCTGCAACTTTTTGTCATCAGAAACAAAATCCACCGCTCTTCTTTTAACGCAATAAAAACAGGGAAAAACTTAATTTGGTGAAAATTAAGCACCCTTATGCAAAAAACTGCGCTTGTACTGACTGTTCTGGTTTTCCTGACGGCCTGTAAAAACGATAAAAAAGAAAAAGATTTTGATAACAACAGTTATGAAACCGTAAAAGAAACTCTGGCTGAAAAAGAGAAAAATAACCCCAAACGTTTTTTAATGGTCAGTAATTCAGACCGTAAAAACCTTATTGGACAAACAGTAGTGAAGGGTTCAATATCGAACAAGGCAACCGTTTGCTGGTATAAAGATGTAGAACTGCGCCTGTCTTTTTACAGCAAGACAGGTGTTAAACTAGATGAAGGATTAGAAACCATCTATGAAAATATCGGTCCGGGAAAAACCATCAAATTCAAAACCAAATATTTTGCCCCCAAGGGAACAGATAGTGTGGCCATTAGTGTCAATAAAGCTACCGGTGATATTTCTTCAGCGGATTAGATTTTTGAATTACCCTATCAACCTTGTATAATACTGAGGTGTTGATGTTACGATATCAATTCAAAACGATCTCCGTCAAACAAGCCTTTATCACTCAGCTTAAGATGTGGTATTACCAGCAGGGCCATAAAACTTAGTGTCATAAAGGGAGCCTGTAATGTAGAGCCCAGTTCTTTTGCCATACGGTCGATGCTGGTATAAGCTTCAGCAACTTTATATCCGTCCTGAGTACTCATCAATCCGGCAACCGGCAAACCCAGCACCTGTTGCTGATTTGCATCAGCATAACAACTTACACCACCTCTTTCTCCGATGACAAGATTAATAGCAGCGGCAAGACTTTCATCGTCTACACCTACTGCTACAATATTATGACTATCGTGCGCTACCGATGATGCAATGGCTCCTTTTTTGAACCCCATATTTTTAATAAAACATTTTGCTACGGGTGCCTGATGATAACGGTTAACCACCACCATTTTCAAAATATCATTTTCGGTATTGGATATCCATTGTCCGTTAACCAATGTGCCTGGTAGTGTTAATTTATTGGTGATGAGTTGTCCATCCAGTGCTTCCATTACAGGTATCAGTCCGTCAGCAGAAGGATATGTTTGTTCAGCAACAGCAAGATCATCCATCGACACCCGCTTACAATCAAACTGGTTAATAATGGTTGAGGATACTCTTTCAATCAATGTTTTACCATCTTTGGCCACCAGTAAACCATTGATATAAGTTTCCAGCACTTTAAAATTTGTAAGGTCCTTCACCACAATAAAATCTGCATCATCACCTTCCTGTAATAAACCTATTGGTAAATGATAATGCAGCACAGGATTAACACAAGCGGCTTTCAATAC
>DPWF01000221.1 GCA_003526435.1 Chitinophagaceae bacterium
GAAGAATAAATCCGGTTGCATTAATCGTCATTGAAGTGCTTACCTGTTCGAGTTGAATACCTTTAAACAGAATTTCCATGTCTTCCAGGCTATCGATGGCCACACCTACTTTTCCTACTTCACCTTCTGCCAATGGATGGTCGCTGTCGTACCCGATTTGTGTAGGTAGATCAAATGCCACACTCAAACCCATAACACCCTGTGATAATAAATAATGGTAACGCTTATTGCTTTCTTCTGCTGTAGAAAAACCGGCGTACTGCCTCATCGTCCATAATTTACCACGATACATATCGGGCTGCACACCTCTCGTATATGGAAATTCTCCCGGGTTTTCTGCTGTAGTTGCCGGATTATCGGAAGGATAATAGACTTCTTTTATTTCTATTCCGCTGTCGGTGGTTATCTTTTTCATTGGCAAGGAGATTTGGGTTAGTGAGCAGTGAGTAGTCAGAGGTGAGTTTGATTTTATTACTCACTACTGACTATTCACTACTCACTCATTACAACAATTTTTTTGCTTCATATCCCAGTGCTTCGCTGACTATTTCATGGAGATTCGATTTTGAATCTTTCATGAGGTACTCGAGAATGGCTCTATTGAGCATAGAAGCAGGAGCCATGCTGGGAACAGTTGAACCAACCTGGTGTATAATAGACAGATTGTGTTCTTTCAGGTTGCGGATCGCATTCCATACTTCGGGTGACACATAGATCTGTTGGGAAATGTTGTAGTCAAATTCATCTTTGATATGCTTACTCAGTAAAAACTGCATTTCACTGGCAGATACCTCGGGATTACCTAACCTGCTGATCACATTCGGCAAAGCAATCCGGTCGGTTAATAAAGTGAGCCTTTCATATGCCTGCAACCGAAGCTGTACAGATCCTTTTTTATCCTGCTGTTCTTCCCGCTGGTTTTTCCTCTGGAGGTAGAACAGGTAGCCTGCAAAACCTGCAATCATCAAACCAATCACCACCGTCAGCAACATCGTAGTATCGATCATGGAGTCGAATTTTGACAAAAGTAAGGTCTATACAGGGAATTGAGACAGTATTAACTCAAAGAAGAAACAATGGATTTCCGGCTATCGAAACATGGTAAAACAGGCAATATTCAAATCATTTGTATTTTTGCACTGTAAAAGCAGATGTATGAGTACAATTACGAGTACCCCGGTGAGTTTAACAGAAGGCGCCATCAATGAAATAAGAAGATTGATGGGTGAAGATGGGTTTGACCATACACAGGTATTACGTGTAGGTGTGAAAGGTGGAGGTTGCAGTGGGATGACCTATATCTTAGGCTTTGACCAACCAACAGAGGAGGATGAACACTTTATTATTGAAGGAATACCCTGTGTCATGAATAAAAGCCATCAGTTATACCTCTATGGAATGGAGATCGACTGGCAGGGAGGATTGAACAGCAGGGGCTTTACTTTCACCAACCCCAATGCCAGCAAAACCTGTGGTTGCGGAACATCGTTTGCCGTATAATTTTTTTGATTTTTTGCATAAAAAAACTCCTGATTTTAATCAGGAGTTTTTTTATGCTGTATAGTGACTATTTATTTCTTGTCTTCTACTGCTTTTCCTAAAGGTTTATTTTTTGCAAAATCAACCAGGATAGGAGCGGCTACAAAGATGGATGAATATGAACCGGTGATTACACCAATCAACATTGCAAAAGAGAAACCTCTTGTTACTTCTCCGCCAAAAATGAAGAGGATCAGCAAAGTGAGGAATACCGTTACAGATGTCATAATGGTACGGCTTAATGTTTCATTGATCGCTTTATTGATGATGAAACTGTTGCTTTGACCTCTCAGTAATACACTGTCTTCACGGATACGGTCATATACGATCACAGTATCGTTCATCGAGAAACCAATTACCGTAAGGATCGCAGCAATAAAATGCTGGTCAATTTCAAGCGGGAACGGTACAAAATTACGTGCATAGCTAAACACGATCAGTGTTACAAATACGTCGTGCATGAGTGAGAAAATGGTACCCAGTGAATATCTCCAGTCACGGAATCGGATAAAGATGTACAAACAGATTACCAATACCGCAAGGATGGTTGCTTTTGTAGCACCAGCTTTCAGATCATCAGAGATCGTAGGCAATACGGTTTGTGAGCTTTGTTTGTATTTGGTTTCAAAATCACGGAAAGAAAGTCCGGCAGGTAATTGTTTCTGTAAACCAGTAAATAATTTCTGCTCTACTTCAGCATCAACCGTATTACCTGTTTCTTCAATTTTATATGAAGTGGTGATATTTAACTGGTTATTGCTGTTTACAGTTTTAATGATGGGTGATTCACCAAAAGTAGCTTTCAATTGATCACGTACTTCTTCTACGTTTACGGGTTTGTCGAACTTGATGGTATAACTGCGGCCACCAGCAAATTCAACACCCTGATCAAATCCGTTGAAGAAAGTAGAGATACCCAATACAAATATTACGGCAGAAATGATATAAGCGATCTTTCTGTATTCAATGAATTTGAAAGCAGCTTTCTGGAATATTTTCTTCGACAGATCAGTAAAGTAATCGAAGTGACGGTTTTTGTTGGTGTACCAGTCAGTGATCAAACGCGATACGAGGATACCGCAGAACAATGATAACAGGATACCAATGATCTGAGTGGTAGCAAAACCTAATACGGGGCCCAGTCCAAAGTATGCAAGGATGATAGCTGTTAACAAGGTAGTGATGTGACCATCCAGTACTGGTGCCAATGAACGTTTATAACCATCGTTTACAGCAGCCTGATACCCTTTACCCTTTGTTAATTCTTCCTTGATACGTTCAAAGATGATTACGTTGGTATCTACTGCCATACCAATGGTTAATACCAGACCGGCAATACCAGGTGCAGTTAAGGTAAATCCTAAAGCACTCAGGATACCAATGGTGAACAATAAGTTCAGGATCAGGGCAATGTTGGCCACCCATCCGCCGGTATTGAAGTATACCAGCATCAGTATAAAGATGACCAGGAATGAAATGCCAAATGATAAAGCACCACCTTTAACTGATTCGCTACCAAGGGTAGGACCAACCTGTTGTTCCTGTACAATTTTAGCAGGAGCAGGCAGCTTACCGCTTTCCAGTATTTCAGACAGATCCTGTGCTTCTTTCAGGGTATAGCTACCACTGATTTGTGAATTACCGGTTGTAATCGGATCGTTTACATTAGGTGCAGAATACACGAAATTATCAAGCACGATAGCGATAGGCTTACCTACATTACGGGTGGTCATTTTCGCCCATATATTGCTACCCACTTTATCCATGTTCATTTTGATAGCAATACGTCCACGCTCATCAAAATCCTGAGATGCACTGGAGATATGATCACCTTCCAGTTCAGCCTGACCATTGTCTAATGTCTTGATAGCATAAAATGCAAGGATATCTCTCATGCTGGCTTCAGAAGATTCTGTTTTACCATACATGAATACCAGATTCGATGGGAATTTCGCTTTTACAAAATCCAGTTTCAGGTAATCGTTCAATGTACCAGTGTCTTTCGACTGGATATAACCCAATGCAGCAGGGAAGATGGTTCTTCCTGAAGCCTGATCAGCATAAGGTTGAGCAAACTGAATCAGTCGCGCAATCGGGTTTTGATTCAGACTGTCTTTGGGAACATTGGTTTTAGCCGCTGTAGCTGTAGTACCTTTATTTAAACCAGACAGTGTTGCTGTTTTGGTGGTATCGGTCGATTCTTTTACCGCTGCTGTGGCAGTCGTATCTGCTAATTTGCCTGCACTTGTATCTGCAGGTTGAATACCGTTCAGGTAATTCTGCACTGCTTTATCAGCAGCAACCAATCCTTCCTGTAAATCGCGGCTTTCAAAAGTATATACTTCAAAAAACTGGAGGTTGGCTGTTGATTGCAGGTAAGCTCTTACACGCTCTTTATCATTCACACCTGCCAGTTCAATATTGATGATACCTTTTGCAGGATCAGGATTGATGGTAGGAGAAGCCACACCAAAACGGTCGATACGTGTACGGAGAATACGGAAAGTATTATTAAAAGCAGCCGTGGCCTGATCTTTCAGATAATTACCAACAGCATCATCAGAAGCATCAAACTTCACTTTACCCGCACTACGGGTAGCAAAGAATGGGGCCAGGTTACCTGATGGATTCAGTTTTTTATATTCTTCACGGAAAAGTGTAATGAGGTCGGCACCACTGTTTGCCTTGCGGGCTACAGCAGCATCCAATGCTTTATTGAAAACGGGATCTTTTGTATAATTGGAAAGAGACTTGATCAGACCATCCAGTCCAACTTCCATGGTTACACTCATACCACCCTGAAGGTCGAGACCCAGCATCAGCTCTTTTTCTTTCGCACTGCGGTAAGTGGTTAAACCAAAAGCCAGTTTGGTGTCTTTGGTACTATCCAGTAAACGCTGGAGACGGTCTTTTTTTACTTCTGAAAGACTGTCAGCGTAAATGGCCTGTAATTCTTTATTACCGGGATATTTTTCTTCCGGAGAAGGAAAACGGGCAATCCAGGCCTGGGCCTTAGAATCCATGGCTTTCTCATGGCTGCGAACAAACCAGGTAAAAGATAACTGGTAGAGGCAGATTAAAATCAGGGCAATCGCAAAAAATCGCACTAAACCTTTCAGTTGCATATTAGTAAGGGTTTACAAAAAATTTTAGAGCGGCAAAGATAGGGGAATGGTAATGAAATTTACCAGTTCCGCCAAGTTTGGTTTTCGGGGTTCAAAAAAAGGGATAAATGCTTGTCTGGCAGGCATTTGATCAATCTGTTACAGGTGTTTTCCCTGGTCTTATGCACAGATGTTATAAAAAAGCCGGAAAACTATTACGTACTTGTTTTACCTAACATCAGTCAATGTGACATCAAAAAACAG